>JBNLFC010000375.1:0-3812 GCA_050305335.1 Leptospirales bacterium | reverse complement strand
CAGGTCCAATCTCGTCCTGTTTTTATTAAATCGGTTTTTGGTCAGATATTGGAGAATGACCCTCTTCTCACTCTCTTCCAGGGGACTCAGTTGATCGGTAGCACGCCCCGGGGCCTCTGTGGAATGAACACTCAACTGGTTGTATACACCCTCGCTATTTCCGTAAACACACTCCTGGATAACGCCCTCCAGTTCCCGGGAATTACCAACCCATGGCAGCTCCACCAGTGATTGGAGAAATCGTTTTTCTACAGTAATACCGGAAACCATCTCCGGAACGGTGTTTTTCATAATCCACCACAATGTCTGAACAATGATATCACCGGGACGTGAATGAAGCGATGGAATTCGCACCACGATCTCGTTCAATCCGGCAAAAAAACGGGTTCCTGCATCCAATCGTGCGTAATCAGTGCTGATGGTTGAAAAATATACGAATTTATTGCCACCAAACGAATCAAAAAGAGGAGAAAGTATCCGTGCCAGTTCCGGTTTCACATATTCCACATCAGTAACCATTAAACCCACAGGGTTGAGAATATCCCCTGGCATATCCAGAAACCTCTTTATGGCTCCACGGATGGAAGGCAGCTTCTCATCCCGACAGGATATCTCCCTCAACTCCCCTCCTTTTCGAATATGGTGCATGGCTCTGATCAGAGTCTGTTTACCGGTGCCCGGATCGCCTTCAAAGACAACAGGTCTATGGAATGACGCGAAATCCATAATGTTCTGGTACACGTAGAACATGGAATCTGTAATACCAACCATATTCTGTCCAAATATACGGAAGAGATGATCATGATTGGCCTGCACTATGGGTGCGAAGACCTGTCCGGAAAGAATCGAAGGCAGTCGAACATCCGGATCCACAAGAAGACCCCGGGCTCCCAGAGCATCTTTGGTTTCGTTTAAAACATCGATCAAGTTGACCGATTTGTGGTGAGACGTCGATACCGTCCCCTTTCCCTCCTCAACAATTAGCGAAGAAGGCCTGGGCATTGGCCGTCTTACTCTTTCCAACCCCAGATAAAAGGAGACAATGGTTTCGGATTTTTGACGGAGGACAGGCAAAAGCTCACCTGAGATATAAAGAAATGTAAGGCTGACCAGTATCGCCGGCACATAGCTGCTCATTCCATCCTCATCCAGAATCCACAATGTTAAAAGATAGAGAGAGATGACAACCGCGAGGGTGGAAGATCGCACGGCCAAAAAACGAATTCCATAACGCAGATCTGGCAGTGTTCGCTTCAAAAGAGCGGTAGCGATCAAAAGACCATATACGATGGAAGTAATACTCCAGATGGGAAAACCGTTAAAAAGATGCTGCCCCATCATGGGCGGAATTCCCATGTAAATTCCCAGTAAAAAGAGCAAATGTCCAAGAAAAACATACATCAACTGGCGGAAACGGCGCCCTTCGGATATGGCCAGTTCGCGGTAAATCAGGTACTGACCATAAAAAAGGTCAAAGGTGAAAAAGGCCATAAAAGTGAACCAGTAATCGGTTATTATACTCTCTCCCTGCAAAGACTCTCCCGGCGCCGGTATTCTATAGAAATAGGGAGTAAACATGAGAGCCAGAATCGAGACTATAATAGAGAGAAAGATCATCCATCTGGGTGGCCGAAAAGAGCCTGTGAGCAGCTGATTGAGAAAAATCAGAAATGTCGATGGAAGAAAGACCAGGCCCCCGGAAAGCATACCCAGCCAGAACTGGTGGGCACCATCAGCGCCTATCCAGCCAAAATAGCCGAAGGAGTATGTGGTCAGAGCAAAAAAATAGAGAAAAAAAGTTCCATTCAATCCATTTCCAGGATCTCGCAGGAGCACGAATAGCGCTATGGCAAAGGAGAAAATCGTAGAGCCAAGTATCAGGTAAGAGACTATCGTCTGCATAGTTCGATTGTAGACAATATCTCAAAGAGTGCATGGGTGTAAAATTTTTTACATATTCTGGAATGAGAAAATTTACCCCATGGTTCAGGGGATCTCCCCCCGAACCGAAGAGCTAGAGTCCCCTATTGGTCCTTCAGAGCCGCATCCAGCCTTTTGCGTGCCTCATCCAGGTTGTCCCTGGGAACGCATTTCCAGCGCGGATTCCCTGCAGCAACCAGCGCACAATCACTCTGGTCAAAATAGTAAGCAATAGCCTCTGGTCTGTTATTGGCATTCTGCCCTGAGGGCTGTTGAATTACCATCCAGAGAGCCACCATAGTCGTGAGTCCCATTTTTGGAAACCTCCTCCATTCCGATGAAAAATTATGCTGGGAGTTTATACGACATAACCGGGAATTGCAAGCGGGCAGGCTCGAGCAGCACTCTCGCCAGCTTGAGTAGAATCAGGGGGTTATGTTTACGGGCAAATGCTTCCCGCCACCCCCTGCGGGCAGGGGGGTGGCGGAATCGACATCAGTCGTGCCGGATGCCCCCTTTTTGATGAGAACAGGAACATCCAGGGAGCAAATATATGTGCAATGTCCCCTGTTTGAGGGTGTCGCAAATTGAGACAATATACCATAACTTTCTAAAACGGCGCTTATCCAGCACAAGGTCTGATAACCGTCAAGCGACCGGTAAAAATAATCAGTTGCACATTTTTCCAACAGAGACTATAAGAGAACCAGATCGGACTATGATTGCATCCAACTTAACGCATGGGAAGGCAAGATCATGGCAGCAAAGGGAAAATTAAGAAGATTGATTCAGTCAGCTGACCTGGAAGGTGTGATCCAACATTGCTGGAGCGAGGGATCGAATACTCATGAAGCACTCGAGGAGTACCGTCAGCTGAATGGAGTTTCCGTGGAGGATACGGACCGGGCGCGAAATCGGCTCTCACGTAGAAAGCAATACAAAGAAGGCCATGCACAGGATTATGTGCGACGCCGGTATAGAACGTATGACTACACAAAAAAGCCAGCCCGAGTAAATGCAAACGGAACACGCAAATGGGATAAAAACGAATATTTACAGTTTCTTAAATTGCAGGAAAAGGGTAGCTCTGAGGTTGAAATCGCTCAGTCGCTTGCAACCAACCTGATCATGGTCAAGTATCTCCGAACCAAACGCAAACTTGCCATGCAAATTCTGTCGAAAAAAAAGCTTCCTGTCGAAAAAAAGAAAATCGTACAACTCATGGAACATGGCGAAACGACGCTGAAAAGCATTCTTGCCGGAAAAAAAAGAGAATAATGGGTTCATTTCTTTCTGCAGAAAGTGAAAAAAAGTTTCACATTACCGATTTGTCCCATCTCCTGGATAGAGCAGGCTGTAGAGCCTGATTTTCCATATTCAACGAGGTTGAAATGAATCACAAAAAAAAATGGAAGTGCTTAGCGTATTTCATGCCTGGCATGCTACTCATGGCAGTTTTATTCATCCACCAGGGGTGTAGTAAAAAAAGCGCCGAAGCCAGCACAGAGAATAGCGGCACTACCACCGATACGCTCAAAAAAGAAATTCAACTGGAAGGAACCGGCGCAACTGCCACAGAAGGCGATGCTGTCACAGTCCATTATACAGGGTTTTTAATGGATGGGACTAAATTTGATAGCTCCCTGGACCATGGCCAGCCTTTCACATTTACCCTGGGGGAACATCGCGTCATTCCCGGATGGGAGCAGGGTCTTCTGGGTACGAAAGAGGGATCCATAATCGTATTGACCATTCCTCCGGATCTCGCATACGGCGCTAGCGGTGCCGGGGGCCGCATACCCCCCAATGCAACTCTTCGCTTTGAGATTCAGGTGTTAAAAGTGCAGCCAGCAGCACAATAGAGCGGAGTTAGTTGGAGTTGCCTTTCGTAT
>JBNLFC010000374.1:0-3827 GCA_050305335.1 Leptospirales bacterium | reverse complement strand
GGCAGCAGCGCTTCTGGCAGCCAAAAAAACAGACCACCTCATCCCCCACTGCCATCCGGTGCCCATCCACCAGATGGATATATCGTATAACCTTACGAATGAAGGAGTAGAGATTCTTGCCACAGGGGCATCAGTGGGCGTCACAGGCATTGAAATGGAAGTACTCACAGCCTGTTCCATGGCAGCCCTTGTGATCTACGACATGCTCAAGTTCCTGGACAAATCCATGGAGATTGGTCCTATCCGCTTACAGAAAAAGTCTGGCGGTAAAAGCGAATCCCGATCCGACGCAAAACCCCAATACCGGGCGGCAGTCCTCACCTGTAGCGACTCAATCGCCCAGGGTAAAGCCGAGGACCGATCCGGTCCTGCGGTTTCGGCCATGCTGAAAGAGCTGGGCATCGAGACTGCCGACTATCGCGTCGTTGCCGATGATATCCAATCCATACAATCCACTATCCAGGAGTGGGTGGCGGCAGACATCCCCTTCATCTTCACAACAGGCGGCACAGGCGTTGGTCCCCGGGATAAGACCGTGGAAGCGATCGAAGAAATAGTCGATGCCCACCTCCCAGGCGTTGCCGAGGCCATGCGTAGTTTCGGTATAGCCAGAACGAGAAGAGCCATGCTTTCGCGGTCTATTGCAGGTACAAAAAATCACACTGTGATTGTGACACTGCCAGGAAGCGAGAAAGGAGCGAGAGAGAGTTTGAATGCGATTTTGCCAGGGATTTTCCATGCGCGAGGTATGCTGTTAGGTGGCAAGCATCACGATTGAGAGGGACAAGGGGAACCGTTGAGTTCGCAAAAAGAGCTCAGATTTTGGGGTTTTGAGCAAGATGGGGATGATGGGAAGGATACGACCGAATCCATGCATTGCTCGAATTTTTCCATCACAGAATTCATTGCGTGCATGTTGTTCGCCATATTATTTCGTATAACTCTATATTTCCGGAGTGCAATTCATAGCAAACCATCTCTGTCAATAATTATCCGGGCGCGAATTGGTTGGCAATGGGTGAAAGCCATTGGTCCACTATCTACTATCCACTAAGCTCAAAGATCGGCCCACACGCTTTCCCACGGTAACGCTGTTGCGACACTCGGGTCGCTGGCTAACATCGCCAGCGCGAAGGGTGGGCAGACCGCTCTGCTTTAAATGTTTCGAGTACCGTGACTCCTGTTGACCTTCCATCCAGTCTCATTTCAGTCTCTCCTCAAGCCATCCCGGAAACGCATTCCAGGGAATGGCAAGATTATTGCCCGCCATGGGAGTGCTTTTCGTGGTCCGACAGACGCGAAGGCCTTTTTCGTCACTATCGGGGCCAACGAGAGATCTGAATCGATTCAATGGCTCCAGGTGTTTTGGGCTGGGTGTGGCCGTAAGTTTGATTTCAACGGGAACTAACTTCTGTCCAATCTGTATAATGAGATCGACCTCGAGTCCGTCATGGGATCTCCAGAAAAAAATATCGGGCCTTTTACCCAGCATAGTAAATACTTTCACAGCTTCACTGACAATCAATCCCTCAAAGAGGGCACCGCCCATGGCGCCGGAAAGAGCTGACATTGCATCCGGTTGACGTGTCATGGCGCAGATGAGCGCGCTATCGAACAGATAGCCCTTAGCGCTTTTAGTTAATCGCTTTCCATAGTTTTTAAAATAGGGCGGAAGAAAGAAGACAAGATAAGATGCTTCCAGTATTTCTGCCCAGGATTTGATGGTTGGCAGCGAAATGCCGACCTCCCGTGATAGGGCAGCTGTATTGAATAAGTTCCCGTGATTGGCGGCGATCAGCGAGAGAAACAGCTCAAATGTGCGCAGATCCTTTACGTTCTGGAGCTGTCTCACATCGCGCTCGATATAGGTCTGTATGTAGGAGCGGATCCATAGCTCCCGTTTAGCCGGCGCCAGCGCAGGATCGGGATAACCGCCATTCCAGACGAAAGTCTCCAGCTTTGGTACGCTTTTCTTTTCCAGCTCCAGTGAACCGAATGGCAATAATTCAAGAATAGCGATGCGTCCGGCCAGGGACTCGCCGACGTTTTTCATCAACTGGAACTGCTGGGAACCGGCAAGAATCCATCGCCCGTTTCTTTTTCGGTCCCTATCCACGCGCATTTTTAGATAGGAGAGAAGTTCTGGAACATACTGGATTTCATCCAGTATGACATGTTCTTTCATAAACCGATCCAGAAACCCGTTGGGATCTTCGATTGCAAAGCTTCTCTCTACAGGATCATCGAAGGTGACGTAGTCCGCTCTTTTGCCTGTCTCGTGTAGCAAAAAAGTGGTTTTTCCGGACTGACGTGGACCAGTTATAAGCACCACAGGAAAATACTTCAGTGAGTTTCTGAATGCGTCAGCTAGCGCCCTGGGAATATATATCTGACAAATATAAGATTCAATTTTAGATTTGTCAAAATATGAAGTACCGGACGCACAGATGGTCATAGATTTTTAGATGGACACTGGTTGTGTTCCTGTGACGGTGCGCGGACTGGTTGACCTTTGGTGATATCCATTAGTCTGTGAAGTTTTACGGATCAACTACCCCATAGATCAAAACAAACCTGATATTCAGCTACTTCAGGTCACTGCTGGCAGCTGGCCGGCTCAATGGAATCGGCTTTTTTAATGTTGACGCTCCATCAGTAAAAGGTAAGCTGGCACTGGAGATTGTTTTTTCTCGAATATTACATTTCTGGTTTTCCTTCCTCGTACCGTTAAGCCTGCTTCTTTACTATTCCTTTCAATTCAATTTTCGACAATTTTAGTCGGTTATGCAAACCAGGAGAATATTTATGAAACTATACATAGGAAATTTAGACTATAGTACGACAGAACAGCATTTACAGGATGCCTTTGCCCAGTTTGGGGAGGTTGTAAGCGCTGTAATCATCAATGATCGGGACACCGGTCGTTCCAAAGGTTTCGGCTTTGTGGAAATGAATTCCAGAAATGCTGCAATGAGCGCCATCACGCAAATGAACGGGCAAGAGTTAAACGGTCGCGAACTTAGAGTGAATGAAGCCCAGGCCAGAACTTTTGGCGATGGAAACCGTGGGAGAAGATATTAATCCATTAAATCACTCACTGCACCGGGACATGCTTCAGTTCCGGTGCGGATTTTCCTTCTTTATTCGTGACACACCTGACAACGGAGCAGGATTGAATATCAATTGCAATATTCGCTATCGTTGACGCGGAATAAAAACATATCATTTTTATCAATGCAGAAAAAATCAAATCCGGTGGGGTTATTGTGAGGGATGGTGCCAACTCTGGCGATTCCCTTTTTGAAATCGTCAGCAAGGAAATATTTTGGCGGAATTACCCACCTGCCTGCGCCATCTAGATATCCGGTCTTACAAAACCTTCGGTATGATTTTTCATCCTGAGAAGGATAGTCTACGCATTCGTCAGTTACGATTCTGAAAAGCCCATCGGAATAAGGCCCTATGTCTCTGGCTGATACATCATAGATGTATTCATTTTCATTTACCAGCAGCAAACCATGTCGGTGGTTTTTGTATATTCTCGCGACACCGATAGATGGATAGTATGGAATACAGCCCTCGGATATGTGCGCCAACATCTCTTTGCCGCTTAAGTTGTCATACAGGTTGTACAAGCCCGCATCATGATCTTTGTCGCATGAATACCGTTGGTTAAAAACAAAGAGCTCGATGAACCTTTCCGGATACTTTGCTCTGTATAGCAAAAACGAAGCTGTGAATATTGAGATAAAAAACAGACCTTGATTAATTTTTCGCCTGAACGAGGTGCTATTGTAAGTCTCAACAAAAAAATATAAAAAGGCAGT
>JBNLFC010000373.1:0-3868 GCA_050305335.1 Leptospirales bacterium | reverse complement strand
GGGTCAAATTATCAAGCGAGGGTGTGTGTGTGTCGTCATTCTCTGTCTGGCCGAGGTAATTTTGTACAAGGCGGGAAGCAAATGAGGGGTAAAGAAAAACCTCACCGCGATGTACGGTATGAATCGCATGAATCAGATCATTATTGAATATATGGTGGAGCAATACCCCGACCCCACACAACATCTGATCCTAGCAGGCGAGGCAAGTCTCGATGCCACATGGCCTCTTACCTCCCCGGGCGTCCCCAGTATTCGCATGATCCACAACCACTTCATTGTCTTTCCCATGGAGCAGCTAAAAAATGCCCCTCTGGCAGAGCCGGCCAACCCCAATCTGACAGACGGTGGACAGAACTCTCTCTTTGAAAAGCATATGCATGATGTATATCGTGACTTTTTCTGCAAAGCCGTAAAACTGAAGGTATTGAAAAGCATTGACGATGGTGCAGCGCGGATTGATTTAACCGGCTACCCTCAGGGGCTCCCCAGCTGGGAGATCCCGGGGGGAGCGGCCACACTACAGGATGCTGGTTTCTGGCAGGAGTATGATGAAATTCTCAAGGGCTTCATCGACTTCTATCGCACCTTCTTCTCCCAGGTGTCCAGCCGTAATGCGCCTGTGTTAACGGATCTCTATTTCCCGGAGCAGGTAAAATCCACACTGCTTTTCAATAACGATTTTCTCTCCACCGCGAAAAAGGTACGCGACAGGTGCCTTTCCGATGGTGCTTACGCCAATGCCATTCGGTGGCAGCCGGCATACAAACAGCTTATCTATCGCAACGAAGAGGGAAAACTCATTGTCACCATTTCTCAAAACTCCATAGGCAATGCCATTACAGAACTTCTGGGCGTCGTAGTGAAACGTGTACCGGATGCAGAGGCTTACGGAAAACTGGAACAACCTCTCATCGAACGGCTGCTGGAAGTCAGACGTCGTCTGGTGGATGCTGATCTGGGTCATGGTGTGGCTACAGACCTATGGAGTTCCGTTGACGCATAGGCCGCCCCCTTCGCGGCAGCAGTTTTGCAATTCACGGCGCAAGATATCTGTGTGTTTCCGGCTGTCATCCCCGGTTCTCCTTCGCCCACCATCGAGTAGGAGGCGGGGTGACAGCCTGTAAACTTCCGCTATCGACTTTGCTTTTATTGCAGTGCTGCGCCGCGAAGTGTCGGTATACGCAGACTTTCACAGTTATAAGATCAACCACGCATGGAGGCCTTGAAACCAGACGTGCATGGTCACACCCGATAGCGGAGCAGGGAGGCGGAGTGGTCGACACCCTGGACACGGACGGACAGAGCGTCGACTCGGGTATGAACCATGACACGTCCTAAGCGCAGGCTTCCACATCTTTAACGGCCGCGAAGGTCGCACATCGGGCAGGAGGTAGAGAAACTCTCCGTTTCTTCCGCGAAGGCTGTAGTTGGTTCACTTTCCCTTTTTCGTTTGACCTGCCTTCTTTCTTTGCTGGCTATTACCTATGAGTTCCGACCGCTTTTCTCTTACCGTTGACTATGCTTTTAAAAAGTTCTTTGTGGATCATCCAGATCTGCTCGTGGATTTTCTTAATGCTGTTTTCATGGAATATGATCACCTCACCATTGCTTCTCTGGAGATTTTGAATCCTCAGTTGCCTGGTGAGTCTGTAGAAGATAAGGGTGCCATACTTGATATTCTGGCCGAGGATGATCGCGGTAACCGTATTAATATCGAAATGCAGGCTGGCTCTGATGGGAAATTTGCCAGTCGTACTGCTTTTTATGCTTTCCGGCTCTATGTGCAGGGTCTGGATAAGGGGGATCCTCATTCTCGAATCCCGCCGGTTTACTCGGTGAATCTGCTTGACTTTAATATGTTTCCGAACTTAGATTATCATAGTTGTTATCGATTGCTGAATATGAAGGATTGCACCATCGATATGGGTGCGGAAGTGGAGTTTCACTTCATTGAGCTGAAAAAGCTCCAGAAAGCAATCGATGAGATGGTAGATCCGCTGGAAACATGGAGTGCTTTTATCCGATATTCCAGTTCTCTTACGGAGGAAGATATGGCTAAACTCGCGGCAAAGAATCCTGCTTTGAAAGAGGCGGGCAACGCTTTGAATGTGCTTTCAAAGGACTCTCTGGCACGGCTGGAGTATGATAAAAGAGTGGCCAACAAGTATTTTTATGAACGATCCCTCATTGAAAGGTATGCCGAAGGGGAGCAGAAAGGTAAGGCCGAAGGGGAGCACCAACGAAGCCTTGAGATTGCCAGGCAGATGAAAAGCAGGGGGTTCCCTGTCACTGATATCGTGGAAATGACAGGCCTCTCCGCCGAAGAGGTGGAACAGTTGTAAGTATCACTGAATTTCTATTCCGATCCGCGTGTAAAAAGGGGGTGTTTTTCACCCCCTTTTTGTTGGTCATGTTGCTTTCCTTACTTTGTATTCCCATCCTGCTTCTTTCACGTTCAGTTCTTTCTCCTGAGAGGTTGCCGTCAGCTTTTGCCCTTAACCGTATATCCGACGTTGCTCTTCTGACGGTATGCTCTTTGTGGCTCTTTTTGCTTCCGGTTTTCTTCTGAGTATCATCTTCTGTTGTTACCGGATGCTGGTTTCTGTGAGTGATGTACCTCTGCCATCCGATGCTGTTTTCTATCTGACTGTCCCGAAACAGCTTCTGGTGGTTCAACTACTTCTCAGAGATGTCCAGTTGAAGGTGCTTTTGCGTCAGACAGGTGAAGACCACCCTGTGGGAACGGTTCCAAATAGTGGTTCTGATCAGCAATCTCCCAGCATGGAAGGATCATGTGAGTATTGTGGCTGCATCTACAGTTCGGGACTGGCTGAATCAATTTCCGAAAGAGTTGTGGTCTTTCCGTACATGGATGGGGATTCGCCTGTAGGTCGATCTGTGACGCCCAGACCTTCGAAAGATGCGAAGCTTGTGGCCATTCCCTTTGCCGACGGCCTTGCGCATACTTTCCAGTGGCAGAAAGCTGCGTAGTTCCCTCATTTCATTTTATTCGTCTGCTGGCCATGACGTCAGAGGATAGGTCATACACTCGATGCGACCGGGAAAGCAAGATTGGCTGATTAAATAATTTTGACGCATAACGGTAGTTGACTAACTGACCCTGTCGTAGACTCTTCCTGCTCGGTTTCAAATGGAAATTAGACTTTCAGACGTGAATTGCTATGTACTATGTAGCTGATGGGTCGTGCTGACACTGGACAACCAGCCTACAATCAATACAATAGAAGAGGCCAGGTGTACATTTTTTACTCCAGTGGCAGCACTGGCATCTCCGCATCCGGAGCCTCCGGGGCAAACACCACAATCACAGACGAAGTAAGCGAAGTAGGATCCGGATATTTCGGAAGTTCCATCGGTCTGTGATAGCGCCATCAGCTTTCAGCTCACCGCTTTTAGCTGGCAGCTAAGACCATCCCCTACCTCTGCCTTCGTCCTCGTCTACGAACAGGTGTTGTCTTTTTCGTCCCCTCTCCCCAGTCCAGGGATGCTGCTACTTTTATAAAGATACCGTTTCCGCCACTCCTCTCCCTCTTTTTCCAGATGTCGGAATCGGTCACCCATTCCAGTGTAGAGAGTCGAAACTCAGGATCCGGCACCCATGCCCTTCCGCTACCGCCTGATACTATACGATAAGGGATCTGGGATCGGTATGGGTAGGCCACGGACGACTCCTCCATGCCAATGCCTGCATCCAGCCAGAAGTGATTCAGAAATCGAAATCGCATAAAAAGTGCCAGATATACCTTTTGAACCTCCATACCGGTTTTCATATTGTTGACTTCATAATGAAAGCTGTTCAGGTGGGACCCGGCGCGCACATACTCCAGAGTGCCTTTGCCTGAACTCC
>JBNLFC010000372.1:0-3927 GCA_050305335.1 Leptospirales bacterium | reverse complement strand
AAAACCGGGGTTGGGCCAGAAGAGTATTATAATATATATAATGAAATTAAAGATACCGTAGATCCAGACGTCGTGGTAATGTGTATCTACACGAATGACATTTTCGATATGGTGGAGGAGCCGAGAATGTTAACCTATTACAGGAATCAAAAACTGCAAAAAAAAATCAATTACCTTCCCTATCTCATTGTGCCTGAAACATTCGATTTCTTTTTAAAAAGAGATCTGAGAAATTACAGCTCCCTTTTGCAAATGGACAGCGTATCAATTCAACCGGGGAATAAGACAAGTCAACAGAAAAAAAATGCTGAAATGAAAATCCCGCTGGCCATGATTGTTCCCTTATTAAAGAGTTTTTCCGATGTCGCCGGTTTTCATGTAACAACGGAAGAGATTTCAAAATGGAAAAACAGAGTGGGACCGGAGATCCTTGGTAGGGCACTAATGGGAAGAGTGAGTAGTGGTCATGTAATTGGTGGCCTTCTGTATCCTACCTATTTCAAGCAGGGCCTGGATCTCACGGAAGAAGGAAGGCCTGCTTATGGTCGAATGATCGATTTGATTGAAAACTTGAATGACGAACTCAAAGAACAGAACAAAAAGCTGCTGATTGTTTATATTCCATCGGAACTCCAGTATGATCCTATCAAGGCAAAATTGTGTAAAAGGTTGGGATATGATGTAGAAGATCGCTGGCTTACTTCCGAATCGAAGCTGGAACAGCAATTAAATGAGGATTGCCATCGACTGTCGATTCCATTCCATACGGTGATCAAGGATATGAGAGAAGACGCGAGTCAAGGACTTGTGTGGAAGTTTGACATGCATCTCAATGAGAAGGGAAGCCGGGTGGTGGCAAAATCCATTTCCAATTTTCTTGAACAGAATCTATCCAGATAAAGCCCGGATAGTTGAATGTGCATGCTCCAGGGGTGCCCCTGGAAGAGGCTTATATCCGTTTCTTGAAGAGTCTTTCCATGTGGAGTCGGTTCTGAAATGGGCCGTAGAGTTGATTCCCGGATCCGTTCTGGACATGAGCCAGGAAAATGCATTGGGGAACTACTGCTTCGTCCTCTTTTCCCGTTTTCGATTTTAGTCTTATCCTTTGACAATGCTGGCCTCATCAAAAAGCTGTACGGCTTCTTCCACTGAATCGTAAGTCTCTCTCCGCTCACGGTCAGGTCGTACGATAACGTTCCAGTCCGTCTGTTGCACTATTGAACTCTGATATCCTCTGGTTCAAAGTATACTTGTGTTTGTCATACCATATGACTTTTCTTGCATTGCGAAATCAATTTTATAGAGATGGAGCGGGGTAGGTCATGGGAAATAGTGATTGTTTTTAAACTTGCGGCTGCAACCCTTGTCTGTATCGTGCAAACCCGGAATGTTAAGATTGTATCCACCGGGATTGGATTGCCCGCAACGATTTTGTATGATCACGAGTTGGATGCCCGACTGGGACTGGCAAACGGAGAAACCTACGATATAACCGGTGTTCGGCAGCGATACCAGACCACCACGGAAACCGCTGCTGAACTGGCAGGGCGGGCTTGCGAAGATGCCTTGCGCAACTCTCCTTTTACCTGGGACGATATTGATTGCCTTGTTGCCACTTCAGGCACCATGGACAAAGCGCTACCATATAATGCTGCTATGATTCATGCGGAACTGGGCCTGCATGGGAGGCGCACTGCAACGTATGATATCGGGGCAAGCTGTATGTCTTTTTTAAGTGGTCTGGATATCATGAGTTGCACCATTGAACTGGGGCGATTTCGAAACGTTATGTTGGTCTCTTCCGATATTTCCACATTTACTGTAGACTATAACAATTTGCGGGAGAGCGGAATCTTTGGTGATGGAGCGGCGGCTGTCATACTGAGCCCGGTCGATGCCAGAAAAGAGAGTTCCCGGATTTTGAATTCTCGTAGCGTGACCGTATCAGAAGGAGTGGATTACTGCCACATCAACGGAGGCGGGTCCCGCTATCACCGTAGATCTGGCAATCCCACGACCGAAATTTTTTTCCGTATGAACGGTCGGGCCATGCTTTCTTTGGCCAGCAGAGAGCTCCCAGGTTTCGTTGATACACTTCTGTCGGAACTCCACCTGACAATGGCGGATATCGACATGGTCGTCCCCCACCAGGCCAGTAAGCTTTCTCTGGATCGATTTGCAAGGCGCTTAAAGATACCGAAAGACCGCTATATTGATATTTTTTCGGATTATGGCAACCAGGTTGCTGCTTCCCTGCCGACAGCCCTGCATACAGCCATTGCTACGCAAAGGATTGCAAGGGGGGACAGAATCTTGTTGGTAGGAACCGGAGCGGGAATTACCATCGGCGGTATGGTGCTGGTGTATTAGGAAGGATCATCAGTTTGTATCTTCCCTTGAAATTTGATCTGCTCAAGGTGGGCCACTGTCATCACCTTGAGTGCATTGCCAGCGGAGGAGGGCGTCTGCAAAGTGTCCGTTTTCCCGCTCTGTGCGGTCTGATCCACCACCCTCAACATGGATATATATTATTCGATACCGGGTATGGGGATCACTTTCATACGGCAACACGCCGTTTTCCTGAGAGGCTATATTCCATGGTTACTCCTATGGCCCTTCCCGGGGAGGAGACGTTATTGCAACAGCTCAATGACCGGGGTGTCTCATCCGATCAAATCGCCTGGATCATTATTTCCCACTTTCATGGGGATCATATAGCTGGATTGAAGGATTTCAAGAACGCCCACTTCATCGCCTCTGGCAAGGAGTATGCAAGTATCAAAAAGAGTGGTCGGTTCAGTCGATTGCGAAAAGGTTTTTTGCTGGATCTCATCCCAGATGATTTCGAAACCCGGGTACGATTCAGCGAGGAAATTAAGGAAGTGAGCCTTGAGCCTTCTCTGGCTCCTTTTCTAAGTGGTCTGGATCTTTTCGGCGACGGTACAATTCTTGGCATTCCGCTACCCGGCCATACGGAAGGGCAGCTGGGAATCCTCTTTTCAGAGGAGCGCGGTCAACTTCTATTTCTCGTGGGAGATGCTTGCTGGGGAATTCCCGCTCTCGAAAAGAACCGCAAACCCACCATCCTGGCCCGTCAGATCTTTGCCAGTGCAAAGGATTACGGAAAGACTTTTGAGAGATTACGAGAGTTGCATAAAAAAGAGGTAGGGCCAAAAATCATTCCATCACACTGCGATGTCACCTGGACAGATTCTTGCTCTTCTTGAAGCTAACACTTCTATGGTATTTTGTGCAGGCCCGCTGGACCTGGCGTTTTCGCAGTCAGCGGGCCCTTGATAAACATCAACAAAGAAGACTCAAATTTTTTTTTCGCAAAACACTCATCCGGATACCTTTCTATAGCGGTCGATATAAAGATATCCGATCTTGTCCTATGCTTCATAAGGAAAAGGTTGTCTCCTCTTTTGATAAACTCAATCGGTATAATCTTGGTCGTGAACAGGCGCTTGAATTTGCCCTGCAGTCAGAACACCATCGGGATTTTGCACAAAAATTCAACGGAATTACAGTGGGTCTTTCCAGCGGTACGTCAGGGAAGCGGGGGATATTTCTTGCATCCGGGTGGGAACGTATGCAGTGGGCCGGTATAATATTCGGCAAGGCCCTATCACAAAAGTCTCTAAGTCGTATCATCACTCCATGGAAGTCTCCCTTGCGTATCGCATTTTTTTTGCGTGCCAACAGCAACCTGTATACCACTCTGAGCAGCTTCCGCGTTCATTTTCGGTATTTCGATTTGTTGAAACCGCTGGAAGAGCATATCGCTGATCTCTTAGATTACCAACCCCATGTGCTGGTGGCTCCGGCATCAGTTTTGTCAGGTCTTGTAAAACAACTCTCCCGGGAGCAGAAAGAGAAGCTTGCTTTGTTCCGCAAGGAATTATCCCAGATGTTTTCTGTTGCCGA
>JBNLFC010000371.1:0-3938 GCA_050305335.1 Leptospirales bacterium | reverse complement strand
TTCACCAATGGGAAAAGGTTCAACCAGGTTTTTAGAATTCGGCTGCAAAACACAGCGCTCCAGATCTTTCCGCAGGCCGAGCGCGCTCTGGTAACGATCCTCCGCACTCTTTTCGAGTAGTTTCATAACCATATTTGATAAAACCGCAGGAAATGCAGGGGATAGTTCATGAGGTGGAATGGGACGCTTTGCCATATGAGCGTGTATTTGCTCCAGAGGATTTTCCGCTTTAAATGGAAGCTCACCCGTTGCAAGCTGATAGAGTGTCACACCCAGAGAATAGAAATCAGTACGATAGTCTACAGACCTATTCATGCGACCGGTCTGCTCCGGAGAAATATATGCAAGTGTGCCCTCAATCACACCCGGATTTAAGACTTCCCGATTCTCACGGGAAAACAACATGGAGATACCAAAATCGGTGAGCTTCACTTGTTCAGTGTTGACATTTATCAAAATATTATCAGGCTTAATGTCCCTGTGCATTACATTCTTTTTGTGCAACACTTCAAGAGCTCGCACAATGGAGCCTGCAATCATGAGAAAAAAAGGAAGATCGATCTTTTCGCCTACCAGACTTCTTAGAGTGACACCGGAAAAATCCTCGAGAACAAGAGCCACCTTGCCAGAAAATCGGATCATCTCGTGCAGCTTAACGATATATGGCGACTGGATACTCTTCAGGATTTCATATTCAGCAGTAAACCTGGCAATGTCGGTTGGTGAGGCGTATCTGGCCTTCAATACTTTCAGGATCACCGACTCGGAGGTTTCTTGTTTGTTACCCCGATAGATGATGGTTCTCTCACCTTCTCCTACCTTCTCGCTGATCTGATATCCAGGTATTGCGAACATTCTTGTTTTTCCCGGGCTCCTGAGTTGGCACTTGATTCACAGCGTTCCTGCTATCAGTATCTCTGAACCAGAGCCCCGAGTAGCCAGATCACTTCGAATGTTCATAGAGACCAGTGCGCCTGTCAACGGGAAATCGGCTTACAACTCATTTCCTGACTCGAACAGTGGTATTGCTCTGAACTATGCGATCATCGATTTCCTGGCGTAGTTTGAGAAGATAAAGGTCCATGGTTGAAATATCTGCAAACTGATATAATCTAGAAGCATTAAAACATTTCTAGTATTGATAGGATATATATGGGCAACTGCTTATAATGAACTAAACTTTATAGAACGATTATTTGAGAAATCACGTACTGTTGATTATCAGTAAATCATGCAGACACATGCGTAATTCTACTGGTTCTCGAAATCATACACAATCGGTACAGAGCTACCACAGTGCTTCGCCGAAGCGCAAACAGGGTAGAAGCTGAAAAATTTTGCCCCCTTATCCCTCAAATTGGTGAAAAACGCTCATCAATCATTTTCATGAAAGCACACCGTTGGGGAAGCTACGGTATTGGAGCTAAATCCATCCTTGACGGTGCAGTGTTCGTCTAGTTTCCAGAGCTCCCCAACAGAAACAGCGTTATGTCGTCTTCCTGTTTTGACATAAAATCAAAGCAAAAACTGAGAATCATTTCCTTTGTGATTTCAATTCCATCATTGCCATATTGCTCAATGATCCCAACCAATCGATCCACACCAAAACCCTCACCATGATTATTCCTGCACTCAATCAATCCATCCGTATACAGTACTACAAAATCCCCCTTTGAAAGATAGAACTCTGATTTATTACTAAACTCGCTAACGTCATTCATCAGACCCACCCACATCCCATCCATCAATATACGATCCACTCTCCCTGTGGACTTGCGAAATACAAAAATATCTTCATGCTTACCTATATACTCTACACGGCCTCCATCATCAATGCACAGGGCAACCAGTGTCATAAATAAATGTTGCCTGGTTCGGATAGCCATATTGTGATACAGAGTCGCGTTCAGAGTTTTGTACAACTCTTTAAGATCAGGAGAAGGGGAAGAGCTGAGATACGTATAAAACGCTGTCTGAGCCATCAGCATCATCACGCCAGAGTTCATTCCATGACCGGATACATCACCCATCGCTACATATCGCCTCCCCTGCACAACTACATAGTCGTAATAATCCCCTCCCACCGACTCCGCGGGGATCATACTGGCCATCGCTTTATATAATGCATCATCGGGAAGAGCAGGTAAAAGCGAAAGTTGCAGCTGACGGGCAAGGTCCATTTCACTCTGGACTTTCTGCTTCTTCTTCTCATGTTGCACCAATCGAGCATTTTCAATGGATATTGCGGCCTGTGAAGATAAAATATTTAGAATCTCAATTCGATCTTCCGTAAAAACATTTATAGCCAGATTGTTTTCCAGGTAAAGAATGGTGGACAATTTTTTTTGCCTGAAAATCGGGAAACATAATATGGAACGAGGTTGGTTCGCCAGTATATACTCCGCCTTTGTAAAAAGCCCACTGACAGTAGCATTCCCCAGCACAACACTTTCTCCAGTCCGCTTAACATACTGGATGATGGAAGGCGGAACAAATTCAGCCGTTTCCAGAGGTATAGATTTCATTACTTCAATGGATCCATCCGACACAGGGCCGTACGCCTCAATAAATAGTTTTCCATTGTCTTCGAGTATTAAGGCACCTTTCTCTGCACCAGCATTCTCCATCAGAATACTCAAGATACTCACAAGAAGCCTATCAAGAAATATCTCTTCAGACAGAGTCTGGGTTGCCTTAATCACTGTTGCAAGATCCAGTATCCGATTACTGGTCGATGCCGTTGTAAACGGTTCATGCAAAGTACTACTAGAATCTGCTCCGGAATCCATTATAGTTGATTCAAATGATACGACACCCATTGCAATTCACCCGCATCCGGCCCGCTTCGCAATCCTTTCTCCAGGTAAGGGATGCAGTTACCGAGAGGCTCCTTCCAATGGCAAAGCATAGTACCGCAAATAAAGAGCGTCCTGCTCTCTATAAACCTGGCGTTGAACTTTTCCACAGTTCTCAGCGCAAGCTGACCCATTTCATAAGCATCATCATATTGATTCAATGCAAATCCAAGGATAGTTCCAAACATTGCATAGGCAAATGCTGACGCAGGAGTATTTCCATGTTTCAGGGTCAAGAGCAGTAATTTCATAACAAATACGGGCATATATTTTGGAGCGCAGATGAAAGCGGTTGTACATGCATTGATCAAAACAAGCATGGAAGAAATTTGCTTCTTATCCTCCATTTCAGGGATGTCAATTAAATCAGGTATGTTTTTAAACATCAATTTCATTTTTACACGGGCAATGTCCGGGATTGCAGCCATGGCCCCCGGTGCAAAGGGTTTAATATACCCACTGTCTTCCAACTGTATGAGACACTTTTCCAGATCCATTCGTAGCCCACGGGCAGTCTGGTAGCGATCTTCAGCACTCTTTTCCAGGAGCTTTGCAATTATACTGGATACCATACCGGGCAATTCTGGATTTCTCTCATGAGGTGGGACCGCCCGTCTGGCCATATGAGCATGAATCTGCTCCAGAGGATTATCAGCGTTGAAAGGAAGCAGGCCGGTTGCCTATTGATATAGAGTAATACCCGGCGAATAGAAATCAGTACGATAATCGACATTTCTGTTCATTCGTCCGGACTGTTCCGGAGATATATATGCAAGTGTTCCTTCAATTACACCCGCATTGTAGATTTCCCGATTTTCGCGAGTAAAAAGAGTGGAGATGCCGAAATTGGTAAGTTTAACCTGACCGCTTTTGAGATTGACCAGAACGTTGGCGGGCTTAATGTCTCCATGTATTATCAGTTTCCGGTGCACTTCTTCGAGAGCCCGTGCAATTCCACTGGCAATTTCCAGAATCGATGTCAGACCGATTCTTTGTGCCACAAGGCTTTCCAGGGAAAGTCCATCAAAATCTTCCAGCAAAAGTGCCACTCTACCGGAGTGACGAACGGTTCCGTAAGATTGA
>JBNLFC010000370.1:3713-3943 GCA_050305335.1 Leptospirales bacterium | reverse complement strand
CCTGGGATCTGGATGAGATTCTTGAGAAGGAATTAGAAGAAGAGTATCTGCTGATCGACATTCGTGAACCCAGAGAGTTCGCCGCCATGCACATAGCCGGATCCATCAATATACCCAGAGGTGTGCTGGAGACTGCGGCAGAATGGGATTATGAAGAGAGCGAACCACGCCTGATCGAGGGCAAGACGAAAAAAGTAATTTTAATCTGCAGAAGTGGCAATCGCAGCATT
>JBNLFC010000370.1:0-3703 GCA_050305335.1 Leptospirales bacterium | reverse complement strand
TCAGACGCTCCAGAAAATGGGGTATCAGAATGTATTCTCTTTAAAAACAGGCATTCGCGGATGGAACGACAACGAATTTCCGCTTTATAACTGCGATGGAGGCATGCTGGACGTGGATTATGCGGAAGAGATACTCAACCCCGTTATTTCCCCGGAAAAACTATCGCCGGAACGAAGGGTAGCAGTGGGCCATAAATAGATCCCGAAAAAATGCCCATCGATTCTTGCGGTAAAATAATATAAAAGGTTCTATTCCTTAAGAATCATCTCAATACCTCGATAGATACCTGGACAAGTGTGGAAAGAGCCGGCCCATCCGGGCCGGCCATTTTTTTGCAGAGAGTGTTTAGCCTACCAGAGATTAGAAGTTTTCCGTACCGGAATGTCGCGCTGAAAGCTGATAACATACCGCTCAAAGCCCTGAAGATATCTGATTGCACTCACTGCCCCCTCTTCGGTTACTGGAAAACAGAGAAGAATTGACATGAGCAGAATATACTTGATCGGAGCGGGCCCGGGCGATCCGGAGCTTTTAACATTAAAAGCCGTTCGCGCATTGCAAGAAGCGGATGTGGTCCTCTACGATCACCTGATCAACGAAGTGATCTTGAGTCACTGCAAGAAAAACACTAAAACCATTTTCGTTGGCAAAGAAAAGGGCAACCATATCAAAAGCCAGGACGAAATCAACAATCTCTTGATTGAAATGGCACAAGATCACCCTGTAGTAGCCCGGGTGAAAGGCGGTGATCCCTTGATCTTTGGAAGAGGTGGCGAAGAGTATGAATATGTAACCCGCCACGGACATGAATGCGAAATCATTCCCGGCATCACCGCTGCCATGGGAGCGGCGGCGTCCCTCCCCCTGCCTTTGACCCACAGGGACTACGCGTCAGAAGTAACCTTCATCACAGGACATCGCCAGAGCGGTGATGACCACAGCAACTTCAAAGGTCGCAAGCTCAAAGATAGAACCCATGTGATTTACATGGGCGTTACAGCCATCAAAGAGATTACCGGTGCATTGATGGAAAATCCCGAAAATGAAAATATTCCTGTAGCAGTCATCGAACGAGCCACGCGGGAGAATCAAAGAATTGTAACAGGCAATGTGTCTAACATATCTGCCATTGTGGAAAGAGAGAACATTCGCCCACCCGCCATTATGGTGGTGGGAAGAGTGATAGAATTTCTGGAAAAAATGCGACAGTAGAGAGGCCGCGCTCCATGAGAGATCGAACTTATCTTCCCCTGCTTCTGGATATTACGGATAAAAAAATCTTAATCCTGGGTGCGGGTAAGGCCGCATCGGAAAAGCTTCGCACATTAAGTCAGCTGGGCAAAAAAATCACCGTCATTGCCCCCGAAATCCGCCCTGAGTTTCAGGATAAAGAGTGGATCCAGATAGAATGCCGCAAATATCGCCAGGGAGACCTCAAAGGATACCAGATCGTATATGCTGGCGTGAATGATCCAACCGTGGAAGAGTCCATCCATCAGGAGGCAAAGCAAGAAGGAGTACTTTTGAACATCATCGATCACGTAGAACGATCTGATTTTATCTCTCCCTCCGCATTGATCAAAAAATATTTTGCGATTTTCATCTCCACCTTTGGCAAGGGACCGGGAATGACCAAACGCATACGACAGCTGCTGGAAACAAGTCTGGACCTGGATGCAATAGACCGGGAAGCAGAAGAATATATCGTGCAAAGAGAAAGGGCAAAACAGGAAAAATCAAAATAGCACTTTATGCACGACAAAACTTTTGAAAGAACCGGAATCAATGAACCCGACATAGTGCTGGATCTACTCCGGCAACAGGGATACTCAGAAATCCAGAGCACCGGCGACGAAGGCAATGCCGCGTACACCTGGAAAGCAGGTGAACAATCGGAAATACGCTGGCTCATATTCGGCGAAATGGAAGTAGAAGGAGAAACCTACCGGCTATCACTTTTAGCAGGCGACTGGATCATCCTGCCACCGGGAGAATCCGCTCAAGTGCAGGTCGGCTCCATGGGAGCAGGATATGTGGAGGGGAAGAGGATAAATGGAGGCTAACTTACAAAAATTATGCTAAACTTCCCCCGATAATATATACTATGTTTCGGTTGCGCATAACCTGTGGTGTACGGTTCACCACATAGTTTACAGTTGTGACTCATCACATCCTTTGCACATTGCAGGGTAATTCCCCTGATTTTCATCCGAAAAAAAATGCAGACCACCACAAACAACTGGCCAATATAAACATTGCTACCATCATGTAGATTTCTTGCCATGTCCATATTAATTCCCATTTAACCCGTCGCCAGCGAAGAAATTTCCACCCTTGAATGCTTGCTACCGAGAGCACAAGAACAATCATGGTCAACATCCCAATCACGCCGATAGCATAAATTATATAGCGGACTGTCTCCGGGTGCGTATCGGCATAGTTAAATTTGATCCACCCATAACCGCCTATCAGAGCCAGGAAGATTTTGATGAAAAACTCAAAATTACGATAGATTTTGTCACTCAGATGCTGCGTTGAACGATTTCCATCAAATTCATCAGACAGGCCAGAATTTTCAAGGGTTTTCCATATCTTTCTTGTTTGAAAAAAAATAAACCAGAATGCAATCAACGGTATCATTGCCGCCACAAATTTCATCGTACCTCACCCCCTGTATCTAAAATAGAATACAGCCGTAGGCGAGGCAGTATCATGCATTGAACTATGCTTTTTCAATAAGAGCATACTTCTCAAGGGACTCCGCATCCTGATCAATAATCGAAAGCATTCTCTGTGCAGACCCATTTGCTTCAGAACGTCCTGATTCCCAGGCCTCAATAGATTTAATCGAGACACCGAGAATTTGAGCAAAAGTCTTCTGCGAAAAATTAAGCCGTTCACGCATTCTTTTGATTTTTTCAGGAGTATAAACAGGAACAGGGGCAATTTTTATCGATCTACGATGGACCCTTGCCTTCCCTTTGTTTCGGGAATAATCAATAGCTTCATTGAGACTCTGCTTGAGATCATCAAAGACTCTGGACGGTGCGTTTTTTTTCTTCATTGCGAATAAAACCTCGAATTCATTTCTTTTTTCAGGGTTTCGACAAGGGATTTAAGTTGCCTTCTCTCATCAGGTGAAAGATCTTCCTTTTCATTTTTAGCATAAACAGCGAGGAGGAAAATGACGCTATGAATCATGAGATCTATATATAAAACTCGCCCGCCACCCCTCTTTCCTCTGCCTTTCAGACCGATACGAATTTTTCGGATTCCCCCGGTGCCCTGAATCACCGGAGCCGAGTCTGGCTTCTGCAAAATCTGATTCTCCAGTTCTCGAAGATCTTCATCATCCAGCCCCAGCTCTTTCCATTGCCTGTCAAAATTCGGGAGGATAATAAATTCCCGTATCATACTGAACAAATATACCCCCTTACAAATAGGGGGTCAATAGATTTTCAGGTTTTTACAGGAGAAAACAGATTGTCCGGAATCTATCAATAACGCCTACATCATTGCCAGTTACTCGTATAGAACGTCAGGAAAAGCAATCTGGACATTCCCCTCAAGACCTTGCGACATTTTTCTACCCGAAAGTATAGCCCCCTGCTCTACCGATAACGAGCATTATGCTACCGACAGGCGACTCCAGAAATGTCAATGGTGTTTAAAACAATTATGCTTTGCGGAGCACGTTCAACG
>JBNLFC010000369.1:0-3951 GCA_050305335.1 Leptospirales bacterium | reverse complement strand
AATCAGTCGCGACACACCGTTGTCATGCTCACGGTGGATCATCAACAGATGAGTTTTCAGAAAAAAAATATCCGGCGTATTCAGTTTCAAAAGCTGGAGCAAACGCAGGAAGAAAAGAGTGCATCCAACGATCCGGAGCAACCGAAAGAGGATCAAAGCGCAATCCAGGTGAAAGAAGCAACAGTTGCATTTCACAGGCAGCAGGAGAGAGAGAGACAGGAACGCCGCCAGCGAATGGAGCGTGAAAAAGAAAGTCTATTGCATCATGAGCAGCCTCTCTGGAACCGAATGCATTGGGAAAACCAGAACCAGGAGGAGTCCCAATCATCGCCTGAGGAAGAGGCGGTAGCACCTGTCTTAGCCGCTCCCACGGAAAGCAGGAGCTCTCTTCTATGGCGCTCTGCATTGATCCCTGGATGGGGACAAATCCACGCCGGAGCAACCATTCGTGGAGCCATTTACACTCCCCTGATTCTGGCCGGATCCGGATACAGTTATACGGCACTTGCAGGCTGGAAAAACTCGAGGGCTCAATACAACTCAACGAACAACACCGCGGCTCTGCTCCTCCTATCGGGTCAGTCCACTCCTCTGGCATCTCTCTATTTTCATAATCAGGCTACCGGTTACAGCAAAGCTGCCAATCAACGAAACTCTGCCATTATGGGAGTCAGCGCCCTTATGGGTCTGGTCTATCTGATCAATCTTGTGGATGTTGCCTTTTTTGCGAAATTGCCTGCCCCTGCCACCATGGGGGGAGGGGGAGAGCTTGCCACGCATGGCTGGTCCATCCAGAGCGATCTGGTAGTGCTGGAGCCAGGGGATAGGGTCCACCTATCGCAAAAGAAACTGGATCCTCGCTTCACTCTGCGATACTCGGTGCACTTTTGATAGTCCGGAGGGATAAATTTGATGAACTTTGTGAAAATACTTAAAATCTTAATTTACCCGGCTTTGCTTCTCTTTCTGGCTGCCTGTGGGCCCGGTAAACTGGACAACTCTCTTGCCAATCAACTCCTGCTGGCAGGACTGCTGTGGCCCAGTTGTAAGCCATCCACTGCCCCACCGGTCTATTTCACTACAGCCCAATCAGCCAGTGTGGTCATTGGACAGACCGGCTTTACCACCCAGACTTCAGGACTCAGCTCCAGCACTTTGAATGCTCCTATGGGCAATCCTGCTGTTGCGGACGGCCATCTCTATCTTTCCGATTACAACAACGGACGCGTGCTCGGTTACAACTCCATTCCCACGTCAAACGGTGTTGCAGCGGACTTTGTGCTGGGGGCATCGGATTTCACAACAGCTGGAACTATAAACCAGGCAACACAGCCCACTCTGGTGCGCGATCAACTCTTTGTGACCGACTATGTTGCACAGCGGTTCGATGTTTTCAGCCCGGTTCCGGTCGCGACAACGTCTTCACCCACGTACACCATCACCGGAGCTTCGGAAACCAATCTCGGATTCTTTGATGTCGAAACTGTTGCATATGCCTGCGGGAAGATGGCACTGACAGACGCGGACCACAATCGCGTTTTGATCTGGAATAACGCTCCCACCTCCGATGGCCAGCAACCTGACCTGGTTCTGGGGCAGAGCGACTTTGCAACGAATAACATTGCATCTACACCTGACGCAAGTACCATGTGCTACCCCTCCGGTATCTGGACCGATGGCATACGTCTGGTGGTTGCTGACAATTGCAACCACCGGGTCTTAATCTGGAATAGCTGGCCTGCTGCAAATGGGCAGCCTGCAGACCTGGTGCTGGGCCAGGCTGATTTTTCAGGCGGCTTGAACAATGCTGGAGTGTCTGTGAACGCTTCCACTATGTATTCGCCTGCTAATGGAGTGTACGCCAGTGGGAATCAGATCTTTATAGCAGACACCAACAATAACCGGGTTTTGATCTGGAACAGCTGGCCCACACAGAATGGTCAGCCGGCGGATGTGGCACTGGGCCAGGACACTTTGACCAGCGGCTCGCAAAACAAGGGTACTCCAACTTCTCCTGTGGATAGCAGCCTTTACGCTCCGAACGGAGTTTTTCTTACAGATACGACCCTCATTGTGACAGATCGATCCAACAATCGTTACATGCTATTTAATGGCACTCACTGAGAACTGCTTTTGCAGGGCGAAATAGCCCGGGTGAGTTTTCATGGTATCATCGACATTCATATGCTTCCTCCCATTGCAATTGGAAGTATCGGTAATCCTGTACCGTGCCCTTCGGGCCGGGAACGGGATCACATGCGATTCGTAGTGAATCAATTTGAAGGACCCATGTTGCTCCTCCAATCCATTTGAATTCAATTTTCGCCATGGTTTGCCACTGATCTTAAAGACTTATGCAAATCTGGAAAAGCCTTTTTGCAATTTCTCTAAAGGATAGCATTCCCACTTGCCCGCTCAAGTCGGCCTTCTCTCTATGGAAATTGTAGTCTCTTTTCCCAATTACCCATGAAAACTTTTAAGCGTCCCAATCTCACTCTCATCATTGGTCTGGCAATCGTCATAGTAACGGGCATCTTCTTTCGATTTTCTCAACTGGAAACAAAGCTGATCTGGCATGATGAGGTCTACACCATACTCTTTGCGAAGGGATATGGAAGCGGCTACTGGAAAGAGAAGATATACACCGGGCATATGCTGAAAGCACGGGATGTGATGGAGATCTTACGTCAGGACTCCCACAGGGGCATCGGGGACATCATTCAGGCCCTGGCAATGGATGAACCTCAACATCCGCCTCTTTACTACATAATGCTTCGCCTATGGGTCTCTCTATTCGGTGAACAGATCGCGACCATCAGGACCTTTTCGGCATGGATCAGTCTGTTCGCTCTGGGGGCTATCTTCTGGTTGTCCATGGAGTTGTATGGTTCTGTGTCAGTGGCATTGACTTCAGTGGCGTTGATAGCCGTATCTCCTTTTTTTGTACTCTACAGCCAGGAGGCAAGAGAGTATGCGCTCTGGAGCGTGGGTACCCTGGTCTCTACAGCAGCTCTTTTGCGAGCTATTCAACTCACCCGCCAGTGGAAAGATCAGTCGGATAGGACATGGGAGCAGAAAAGCAGACTCTTTTTTTCCTGGGCAATTTACTCTCTATCAACGGCACTGAGTCTCTATACCTCATTCTCTACGGCCGCTGTCATCCTCGCTCATGTAATTTATCTCGTCATACGGGAAAGATTACGAATTCGTCTAACTGGTATTCTGGCTTTTTCTTCTCTGAGCGCCAGTGCGATTCTCTTTTCGCCCTGGGCTTTTGCTCTGTTCAATCACTTTGATGCTTTTCAAGCCTCCATGGCCTGGTCCAGTCAGATCCAGATTCCACGTACAGAGTTGCTGGGGACGCTGGCACTCAACCTCAGCCGTTCGATGCTGGATTTCTGGAGCGATTATACGCATCCTGTGACGTATCTGGTTGTGGCAGGCCTGGTTTCATTCATTGCTCTGGCCATCTATCTTCATTTCGTAAAAGCCCGGCCCAAGAGCACTCTGATTGTTCTTCTGTTATTTGCCATTCCGGTGGCTTTTCTACTTGTTCCCGACCTTTTCTGGGGTGGGATTCGTTCGGTTTCAGCTCGTTATCTGACTCCGTCGCTTCTGGCAGTGGAGTTACTGCTGGCTTTTGTTTTAACTGAGTTGCCGGTGAAAAAAAGGTATCGTTCCATGCTGATTGCGCTGATCATTCTGCCGGGAATTGCCAGTTGCTACCTGGACTCCGGGAAAGTGAGTGTCTGGACAAAAGGCGTCAGCCGACATCTGCCACAAGTGGCTGCCATTATCAATCAATCGCCATCCCCTCTGGTAGTGGGCAATATGGAGCGACACAACCCGGGGAATATGCTGGCTCTCAATTACCTGCTACATCCCGATACCCGGGAGATTTTTCTCCCGGGTTTCAATAATGTAGATTTTTCCCTATCAAAGAATTCGGAT
>JBNLFC010000368.1:0-3958 GCA_050305335.1 Leptospirales bacterium | reverse complement strand
GTATACAATGATGAAGAAAGTTCTGCGCTATTTCTCTGTTTTTATGGTTCTTCTGGTCCTGGTCGGGGGTGCGGGGGTCTGGTTTATTTTCACTGCAAGTTACAGCGAGGGGACCAGAGCCGGACGGCTTGTGAAGTTCAGTAAAAAGGGAATTCTATTTAAGACCTATGAAGGCGAGCTGAACCTGGGCGGGGTAAGCTCTGATGCTGGAGACGGTGTGACCAGCCTCTGGCATTTCTCTGTAGATAAGGAGAACCAAAAGATGATTGAAAACCTGGACAGGGCTTCAGGTAGGATTGTAAGGCTTCACTATAGTGAAAAGTATGTGAAGCTTTTCTGGGAGGGAGATACCAGGTATTTTATAGAACGCATTGAGGCCGTTGAGTGATCCTCAGCTGATTTTCCAAGAGATTACAGACCATGAAAAGGATTCGATTACACTTTCGTTCTATCTTTTATCCCGAGCTGGTTACCAGTCTTAAAAGCTACTCTTTTCGACAACTGACAACGGATCTTATGTCAGGGACAATCGTTGGCTTTGTTGCTTTGCCACTTGCCCTGGCCTTTGCAATTGCGTCTGGAGTCTCTCCAGAAAAGGGTTTGATAACGGCGGTCATCGCCGGTTTTTTGATCTCTTCTCTGGGTGGTTCAAAGGTGCAGATAGGCGGGCCTACCGGTGCCTTTGTTGTGATTGTATACGAGATAATCCATGAATATGGCATGAGCGGACTTCTCGTGGCTACGGTGATGGCCGGTGTCATTCTCATTGTCATGGGAATTTCGGGATTGGGTTCTGTGATCAAATACATCCCCCATCCGGTGACTGTGGGTTTCACAGGTGGCATTGCGGTCATCATTTTCTCCACTCAGGTGAAAGATCTGCTGGGCCTTCACTACACGGAGAGTTCCTCCCATTTTCTGGAGAAATGGTATTCCATTTTTGTGCACCTTCCTTCCATCGATCCGATCAATGCTTCCATTTCGGCTCTTGCAATTTTGATTATACTGCTATGGCCGCGCATATCTCGCAAGATCCCGGGCCCTCTGGTGGCAATCATTGTAACAACGCTCCTTGTTGCGCTTTTTAAGCTACCTGTAGACACTATCGGTCAGCGATTTGGCGAGATCCCATCTGCTTTGCCCTCTCCCTCATTTGAGATGCCCGATCTTGCTGGCATTCGAAAGCTGATCACTCCTGCCACAACCATTGCCCTTCTGGGAGCCATTGAGTCGCTGCTTTCGGCAGTGGTGGCCGATGGAATGATTGGAGCGAGACACAGATCTAACACGGAGTTGATCGCTCAAGGCGTGGCTAACATTGTCACTCCACTTTTTGGAGGAATCCCGGCTACCGGTGCCATTGCGCGAACCGCGACCAATGTAAAAAATGGAGGCAGAACGCCAATTTCCGGTATGGTGCATGCTGTGGTGCTTTTCTTGATTATGATCTTTCTCGGTCGTTATGCTGCCCTGATCCCTATGGCGACACTGGCTGGTATTCTTGTTGTTGTTTCCTATAATATGAGTGAGTGGCGCTCCTTTGTTGGCATCCTGAAGAGTCCTCGTAGCGATGTGGCAGTGCTTCTCACTACTTTTTTCCTTACTGTGATCTTTGATCTTACGGTGGCTATTCAGATTGGAATGCTGCTTGCGGTGCTGCTTTTTATACGGAGAGTAAGCCAGACCGCCGGCGTTAAGGTGATTACCTCGGAGGATGGAGCCGCATCACGATTTGTTGAGTTACCTGTGATGGACGATGATAGTGAGGATCCGTTCAGCATCCGTACACGTACGGTTCCACCCAACGTGGAGGTTTATGAGATTGAGGGGCCATTCTTTTTCGGAACAGCCGGTATATTTCAGAACGCTATCCGCGCAGTTTCGGAGCCACCAGGTGTCAGGATTGTGCGCATGAGGAAAGTACCTGCCATTGATGCAACGGGAATGCATATGCTGGAGAAATTCATTCGTGATAGCCGTAAGCAGCGTGTGAAAATTCTTCTTTCTGGAGTCCGCATGCAACCCATGCTGGCTATGCGCAAGTCAGGACTTGTGGAAGAGATAGGGGAGGAAAACATCCACGATAATATTGACATTGCCCTCAAACATGCGAGCGAACTGGTAGCTATCCGATGAGATGGCTTATGGAAGCGGAGTTACTTTGCTATTTCGATACTCCGCTTCTTCTACCACGCTACCAGGTGCTATCTCTCCTCTGGCCTGAATCAGCAGTTCACGCATCCTTTGGTCTTTGATTCTGTATCTGTTGTCCAGATCAATGCCTGTGGCGTCGGGGATTTTTTCGTTGAAGATCCTGTAGTACAGGTCGCTCATCATTGCATATCTGCCGGCCATCAGTGTATTCACCGCACCTTTGATAGAGTCCACATCTTTCTCATCGAAAACATACAGAGACGTGGCCAGCATGACGGAAATGGCATGCATTACATCATAGCGAACATGGGCCGTAAGCACGATTAGATGCTCTGCCTGCAATGGGAACTGATTCTTCCATGCAAAACGCAAAATGCCTCCCAGAAGTAGTGTAAAGAATTCAGGCACACCCCACTCCATACCCAGGCCAACGGACGCAAGAGACTCCAGACCGGTAAAAGCACTGTTTCCGGCCAGCAAACGCTGGATTAAAACATTGTCTGCAACGCCGGGAAAGAGTGGAACATCCTGCTTGTCTGAAGGGATCTGGAGCCCATTGAGGAGTTGTCTGTACATCACAATATGAGTGGTGGACTGGAAAATCCGGTGTAATGATGGATACTGTTCTACCGGATGAGTTCCCACTCCGTATTCGTCGGCCACCAGTTGAGACAGGATAATCTGGACAATCTCTCGAATCCGCTCGCTGAAAATCCCATGGGTGGCGGGCATCAATGAGTGGAAGCGACCGAGAGCCAGAGCAACGCACTGTCTGGTATTCTTGATCTGGTTAAAATAGTTTAAGGCAAAAAGATGCAACTGCCGGGCGTTGAATTCTCCCTGGAAAAACCGCACAAAGAAGGGGTGTAGCCAGACCGGATGAGACATGACATGGTCATGCAATTCCCGAAAAAGCCTCAATATTTGCCCATGATCAAGGTGGGATAGGGGGTCTGAAGAGGTATCCGGTTTTGCTCCAGGATATCTAAGGATTCCCTGGAGAAGGAGCTCCTCGCTTTCGAGAATTTTTTCGAAATCTCTTTGCTGATCTTCTTTAAATCGTGCAAGAATTGTTGCAGGAGAGACCTCAAGGAGGTCTTTCATATGGTGAATGTGGGGTAGTACTTCAGCGCGATCTCCATTGACTCTTAGAAGATCAAAAAAGTGCCCGTTTGGATCAGATTTCATTGTTGTAGTCCTTCAATTGCTGAAATTTCTTGAGTGCACTTCCGGAATGTAGCGTTTCGCGGGCAATCTGGCACCCTTCCGGAATCGAAGGAGCTTTTCCCGCAAGATAGATGCGAATACCGGCATTAAAGACAGCGCGTTCTTCCACAGCTCTGTTTTTCCCTCTCAGGGCACTGATGATATGTCCGGCACACTCGACCGGTGTAGCAGGTGGAAGAGGGTCTCCATATTCGATTCCCGACTCTGATGGATCAATGCTTAACTCCCGCTTTTCACCATTTCGATACTCTGTGGCTTGAAAAGGTAAAAGAGGAGCCTCATCTCCACCGTCTAACCCCTGTATAGAGATGGCTCGTTCTACTCCCAATCGAATGATTGGATCAAGAAAGCGGGTTAAGTAGGACTCGTGAGCCGCTCCAACAATTTGATAGGGTGCCCCTGCAGGGTTTAGCATCACCTCACATCCATGAAGAAAGGATCGATATACAAGAGTTTCTCTTACTGATCGCAATCTTTCTAATCCTTTTGCAAATCTGGAGGAGTGAAGAAAACCAAATCCGCATTCATTGATCTGTTTTTCCACATCGGAGGGTTCTCGATACGCACTGATGCCCAT
>JBNLFC010000367.1:0-3965 GCA_050305335.1 Leptospirales bacterium | reverse complement strand
CAACCGTGAGGCTGCAATTAACATATCGAAGTGCCAGTAGCTCGGGAAGAGTGGAGACACTCTTTGAAAAAACCTACCCAAGGTATCCCGACTACTCCCGTGGCATTGAGGGAACCAAAGAAAAAGGCGACCCTCTACGATTGGAGGAGAATCTCTTTATTTCTATAGACAGAGATCAAAAATCCACATACGAATTCTGGTTTTTACCGGATGAAGGGGAAGATTCGCCTGAAATTTCACTCATTGCCTGCCGTGACGAAGGGGACTCTTTTCTGGTTTCACGAGCACTGGTAGGGGATGTGGAGTATTTTGCCTCCGTGGAGAAACGGGAGGGAGCTCTGGTCAATCATATTATTATACGTTCGCATATCCTCCATCACGACTTCTAAGACATATTCGTTTGTAGAGTGGCACCGGTGAGCGGGAAACTTATGCAGGGGTTTTCACAGGCGCTCTTAAGAAAAAACGTCTTATGAGAGCGTCCATTTTCCCATTGCCCCTACAGGGGGATAAAAAAGAGTGTTCCTGGAGCAACCCGGGAGGTTGTTTCTCAGCAGCCTCTCAGATGAGCAGGCATGCAGGACTTATCCCACAACCGGTTCAAATATGGAAAAGATCATCCAGGATTTTCACTTTCTGCTGGATTGTTTCAAAAAGGTACTTGTTGATCTTGATGAAACCGATCTAATTGATTACTTGCCGTATCCCGGTGCCCATGTTCCTCCCCACGAATCGCTTCCCGACAGTTTAGAAGAACGATTGCCTGCACTTCTTTCCGTTGCTTTTCAACTTCTAAACATGATAGAAGAAAACTCGGCAGCTCAGTTTCGAAGAAACATTGAACAGATATCAGGCATTACGGCCCTTCATGGTCTCTGGGGTGAAGGATTGCAACGCCTCAAATACGCCGGTCATAGCGAGGAGTCCATTGCGGCTCTTTTGCCCACCATACACGTAGAACCTGTCCTTACAGCACACCCTACCGAAGCAAAACGTGCAACAATTCTGGAGCATTACCGGGATCTCTACCATCTTCTTGTTCAACTGGAAAACCGAATGTACACGGAGAATGAACGACTCGCCATGCGTCAGGAAATCCAGGCAGTTATGGAGCGGATCTGGCGCACAGGTGAAATCCTGCTACGAAAACCTGATGTGGCGTCGGAAAGGCGGAATGTATTACATTATTTAAAAAATGTTTTTCCGCAAACGATTCCATTACTGGACCTCCATTTGCGGCAGGCCTGGGAGAGCTGCGGCTTCTCTTCCGAGAAATTGGACGACATCCATAGCCTGCCCATCATATCATTTGGCAATTGGGTGGGAGGAGATCGCGATGGCCACCCGCTGGTCACAGCAAAGGTAACCCAGGATACTCTGAACGACATGAGAAATACGGCGCTGGAATTCCACCGGCGATCATTAACAGAGCTCTCCCGACGTTTGAGTCTTACGGGACGTCTGCAGTTCCCGCCGCCTGCGTTGACCGAGCGAATCCACGAGCTCGCACGGGAGCTTGGCCACGTGGGGATGGAAGCGGTTCATCGCAACCATGATGAGCCATGGAGACAGTTTATAAATCTGATGGTTGCCAGAATTCCTCACGACGTAGAAGGAGATCCGGAAGAAGATCATAACAAACCCGACGAAAACTCATACAGAACCTCACTGGAATTGCTGGAAGATTTGAATCTTTTACAGGCTACCCTGACCCGGGTGGGAGCCCACAGACTTGTCAGGCACGAGTTAAACCCGGTGATGCGTAACGTGCAGGTTTTTGGATTTCACATGTCCACACTGGATATACGTCAGAACAGTCGTTATCATGAAGTTGCTCTGAGCCAGCTATTGAAGGCAGCAGGATTTGAAGACTACGACTACTCTTCATGGGATGAAGAGAAGCGCATGGCCTTTATTGACCGGGAGATACGTTCCACGCGTCCTTTTGTTTTACCGAATATGTCCTGTGGAATCGAAGCAGATCATTTGATTTCTACATACCGGGTACTGGCAGCTCATACCCGCCGTTTCGGATATGGAGCCATAGGCACGATCATTGTCAGTATGACCAGGAGCCTTTCGGATCTGATGGTGGTCTTTCTTCTGGCCAGAGAAACGGGGCTTGTGGTTCATACGGAAGAGGGGTTGGCCTGCCTTCTTCCCGTAGTTCCTCTCTTTGAGACCATAGAAGACCTGGAACAGTCGCCTCTGATTCTCGAACAGTATATCAACCATCCCTTCATCAATCGTAGCCTCATCTACCGAGCCCGCAGAAAAAATATACATGTACCAATCCAGCAGGTAATGCTGGGCTATAGCGATTCCAGCAAAGACGGCGGTATTCTGGCCAGCCAGTGGAACCTATATCGCACACAGAAGTTGCTCTCCGAGGTCGGAAAGAGAAATAACGTCCGAATCCGTTTTTTTCACGGCCGTGGTGGCACTATCAGCCGGGGTGGAGGAAAAACCCATCGCTTTCTGGAGGCACTCCCCCCCGGAAGCCTTACCGGCAACATCCGCACTACCGTTCAAGGAGAAACGGTGGCGCAGCAGTATGCGAATCGCACGAATGCAGTTTATAACCTTGAGCTTTTTCTGGCTACATCTACTGTGATGACGGGACTTCACTGGAACCAGGAGGCAACACACCATCCGCTGGAAAGCGTAATGGAAAAGCTTTCAAAAACAAGCCAGGAGATTTACGAAGCTCTCCTGAACCGTGAAGGGTTTCTGGAATTCTTTTCCCACGCAACCCCCATTGATGCCATTGAGAACAGCCGCATCGGGTCTCGCCCCACACGCCGCAGCGGCGAAAGGACCCTGGAGGACCTGCGCGCCATACCCTGGGTATTCAGCTGGAATCAATCACGGTTTTATCTGCCCGGATGGTATGGAGTGGGCAGCGCTCTAACGCTGCTGGAAAACCACGAACCAGAACAATTTCAGCAACTGTGCGAAGGGGTGGAAGAGTGGTCTTTCATTAAATATGTACTGATGAATATTGAATCCAGCATATTGAGTGCAGATGCATCGATTATGGAAAAGTACGCGAGTCTCGTACCCGTTGAACAGATCAGAACTTCTTTGCTCAAGGTGATTCAAGAAGAATATCGCACAACGCTGAGTATGATGCACAAAGTATTCGGCTCTCCCATTCAAGAGAGAAGACCCCGAATGTACGAAACCATGCAGCTCAGACAGGAAAGCCTTATGATCCTCCATGAAGTACAGATCGACCTTCTGGGCAAATGGAGAGCTATCCGAAATTCGGGAGACGGCTATCGCTCAGAGAGGCTTTTAATCCGATTGCTACAATCCATCAACTCCATTGCAAGCGGACTGAGAACCACCGGATAAAAGCGGACTGGATTTCAAACTGTCTGCCTGCAGCAAAATGAGGAAAATCCGTTCCGCCGTCAGCCTGCTGCCCGGATTCGCTTCAAACGGATGGTAAAACATGCCCCTGCCAGACCGTTCCATGCATAAATGGAGCCCATTAGATTTCGCTCAACAATGTTTTTGACCATATAAAGCCCGATCCCCATTCCCTTCTCACCCCGCGAGGTGACGTATGGCCTGAACATGTTTGCCAGTATATCCTCATGTATACCTCCGCCATTGTCACATACCTGTACAAGCGCCCCTTCTCCATCTTCCTGGATCTTGATCCAGATATTGCCTTCCCGCCGCTCTCCCGTCTTAATTCTAAGCTCTTCTATGGCATCTTTGCTATTGTTGATCAGATTCAAAATCACCTGCTTAAACTCATTGGCAGCGCCGAAAACTTTCAGCTCCTCCGAAGCGAGCATCTCAAAGTGTACTGTAATAAAATGGTTGGAAAGCTGGGCCTTAAGAAGCTTGACAATATCCCTTACCGCTGCTTCCAGCTTGAAGAGACCTTCACTTCGATCCAATCGAAAGAACTTACGGAAATCATCAATGGTCTCAATGAGAAACCTCATCTG
>JBNLFC010000366.1:0-3974 GCA_050305335.1 Leptospirales bacterium | reverse complement strand
CTCAGGCAGGCGACCCACTGACTCCCGTGGATTGAACCTCCCGCCGGGTGCGTAAAAGCCGTCGGCGGCCATAATGCTGAATGCCCCGACATCTTTCTCGTCGGGGAGTTCCACTCCTTTTGCCAGAAGCCATTCCCGAACGTTTTCGGGTGAATCTGTGTCTGTGAGATATCTTACCTGCTCGCCTCGCTCCAGACCTGCGGCAATATACTGGGAGATAATGCTCTGACGTTCCGCTTCATCATCAAAGATCAAGCAGATATGTGCCGAATCGGGAAGAACTTCATCGGTAAAACCCCACAATCGATCCTTTGCTGTTCCCATACAATAGCTCCATTTATGGAAATTTCCACATCTCCTTTAATTAGACTAACCCATATATAGAATTGAGCAACAAAATCTTCTGAAACACAGGATGATGTATTCGAAGCAAACGCAAATGATCTTTTGGAGGCGATGAAAGCGTATAACTACCGAGAGAACAATCACATGTAACCTATGCGCGAATCGGTATATATATATCGCAATTAAACGGCCGTATTTCGTAGCTTGCGAATCCGAAGGAAAAGAATTCAGCGTTGGCCCACATCAAATCTATGCGTTCCAGCAAAGCAAAGCGATCTGTGCGAAGTCATTAATTCATTATAATTATTAATAATATAAATTAATATTCGCTTAATCTCCAGATAACAAGAAAACTCCAAAACACTCGTCCCAGACTACATGAAAAAGTCATTATGACTCTGTTCATCTTACTGACGGGTTTCAGCTGCACTTCGGAAGAAGAAACACCGCCTGAATAGACAATGAAATACGCAATACTTTCAGGAATTGAATATAATACTATAGTGCAAACCGCTATAGATCATTGGAATATTGAATTGCACATCTCTGCGGATGGAACTGATATCATGCATACGCACTATCAGGGTGTTTCCCGGGCATTTTATCCCCCCGGATATGATCAATCCGGGCGATGGTAATATGAAGAAGATAAAGAGGTTAGAAAAAAATTACATTGCTTTTTAGTAAATCTACCCAACTCATTCGTCCTATAGACTTAATTCAAATGAGTGGAAAGCGCGAAATGGCCTTGCTCAAAAATAGAAATTTTTTTCGCTTTCAGAAAGCTGGAATCCGGCCTGTCTATGCACTATGCCAGATTGTTTTGCTCTCCAGCCTCGTCACTGGATGCCCAAAAGAAAAGGAGGAAGAGGTTACCACTCTGGTGGCACTGGCATTGATCTGGCAGGCATTGCCCGGACCCACCTACTATGTTGATGCGACAAGTGGGAGTGACTCCAACAGCGGTTTATCAACAGAAGATCCCTGGCAAACCATACAAAAAGTAAACAGTTCAACGCTTTCAAAATCCACAGTTCTGTTTAAAAGAGGCGAAGTATGGCGGGGACAGCTCATACCGAAAAGCGGAAACGTTTTCCATAACACATTTTATTCAGCATATGGGTCCGGGTCTAAACCCACGATTATCGGCTCCGTCAACAGAAGCCTGGAAAGCAACTGGACATTAGAAGCAGGCAACGTCTGGCGTAGCGCTGAAACCTTTGAAACTGATATTGGAAATATCATCTTTAATGATGGGGCTGCTTTCGGACAGAAAAAATGGAGCTCCGGTGATCTCTCATCCGCTGGCGATTACTACTACGATCGGAGTACCGGTTATTTGTATCTCTATTCCACTGCGAATCCAGCCGCATCGTATTCCAGCATTGAACTGGCGCTCAGACAACACATTGTCGATCAGCATGGCAGATCCTACATCACATATGAAAATCTATCTCTCAAGTATGGCGGTGCTTCGGGCTTTGATGGAGGGGAAACACAAAATATCACCATAAGAGACTGCGACGTTTCTTATACGGGTGGCGGCGACCTCAATATGGACGGAAGCAATATTCGCTTTGGAAATGGTATCGCCTTCTGGGGAAATGCCACCAATCATCTCGTGGAACGAAATCGTATCTGGGAAATTTACGATACGGGGCTTTCCAACCAGAATCATACACGCACGGTTACCCAGAGCAACATAGTCTATCGCAACAATATAGTCTGGAATTGTGCCATGGCCTGCTTTGAATACTGGAATCGACCTTCAACGTCTGTTACCCGAAATATACGTTTTGAACACAATACTTGCGTAAACGCCGGATCGGGCTGGGGGGCACCTCCACAGCGTCCTGACCTGATGGGAGTTCAGTTTCTTCTCACCGACAATCCACCAACGGCTTCGGAAATATACATTCGCAACAATATTGCTTATGGTGGGAATCTATCTCTTTTCATCAAAAAGGCCTACGAGTACGAAAACTCCCTGACGATAGATGGTAACTGCTACTACAAACTTTCCGGTAATATGATTCAGATAGAGGACCAGGCACTTACTTATTCAATGGCCCAGTTTGCAGATTACCAGAGTTTCAGCGGACAGGAGCAACACTCTACGACCGGTGATCCTCTTTTTAATAGCATTCCCCTGGAAGATTTCAGGTTGCAGTCGGGATCGCCCTGCCGGAACAGCGCGCTTGATCTGGGTGCGATAACAGATTTTGAGGGAACACGAAGACCGACGGGAAGCGGGTTTGATATGGGTGCTTATGAACAGTAAAAAGCAGTGCAGGAGATCGTTGCTTCTATCTCTGCAATTAGCGCCACAACCGTCAATGTTGCCTCAGGGGCGGAGCATATTGCAGCTAACGCTTCGGAAATCGCAGCCAACGCAGAAAATCTCAATCAAAAAGTAGGGTTTTTCAAGGTGTAAAAGCCAATTGGCAAATAATAGTCATTGGTAATTCTAATCGGCCAAAAGAGAGTTTTACAACTTTCTTACGTCAAATAAATAGTTGTCACACTTTCAAGCTCTGACAACAAGAAGGCTTTCTATGCGCATCTTTCGCTTCTTTCTGGGTTACGTGGTTGGCATTGGGATTTTTACAGTGTTGATTCCAGCCAGTCTCTTTTATCTCTCCAGAGTCAATGTTTTCCCCTTTTCGGCCTCCATCTTTTCAAACCAGATGATTCCAGATCTTATTGCCGGGCCAATATTCATCATAGGAGTTGTTTTTATCATCTGGTCCAATCTTTTTTTATTTCAAAGAGGGAAAGGCGGACCCGTGGATTTTGCGGGCATCAGCGTATCTCCCCAGACTCAAAAGCTGGTGACCGACGGGCCTTATCGATATACGCGAAACCCTATGGTTTTCGGTGCAAACGCAGTGTATCTGGCACTGGTCATCTATTTCAACTCCTGGGGCACATTCCTCATCTGGCTTTTATTTTACAATATCCCTGTCCGATTCGCTATATACAAAGAAGAAGAGCGACTTCTTCAGGACTTTCAAGAAGAGTACATTCGCTATCGAGCTGCAACACCCAGAATGATCCCTTCGCCAATCCGGGAAAAGCAGAAAGAGGAGTAATAAGGTTGATTACTCCTTAACGCACTGAGCGAAGTCCCTTTTCCGCGACCGATCCCGTTTCCAACCGCCGCTGAATCAAATGAAAGAATGTGGCTCCGATCTGCCACGGATTTTATATCATTGGTTTATAGAGTAAAACGACAAAATCAGGAAAACCTCATCCCCTTAGAAATTGCACAATCCTCCGGGTTTGATTGACGATGACATGTCCTGTGTCAGGAAGCAATTCGGTTATCGCATGGGGCACTGCTGAGTGTAACCGCTTTATACTTTGCTCTGCAGGAAGAAGAAAATCCTTTTCTCCGAATAGCAGCAAAACTGGCATGGTCAGCACAGAAAGCAAAGCATCACTGAAAATTGGCAACTTAGCCAGACGTGGCCGAAAATGTTTCCCGATCAACGCGGTAAAAGCAAGGGCATTTTCCAGTCCGGGAGTTGTGGAAGAGGGAAGCTTTCCACCATTAACCAGTTTCACTATTTGCTCTTGTCCCCATTTTCCCATGAGTGTAAAAAAGAGCGCTTTCCATATAAAACTTC
>JBNLFC010000365.1:0-3976 GCA_050305335.1 Leptospirales bacterium | reverse complement strand
TGGATCCGGGCATTTCATAAATCACCACCCGCTGCCGGAAGAAGATTTTCCAGACCATAGTCCAGAAGCTGCCGGTCCCAATCTTCAGCAACTTCCATCAATGTTCGTTTCATAGCATGGTCAATGGAAGTGATATTCCCTTTACGATCAAAAGAGTAGACACTGCCCACAAAGCTCTGAAAGTCGTTGCGGAGGTAATATGGGAAATAACCTAGGTCTGTAATTTCAAAACGCATTTCGATTAAAGAGGGAAAAAGACTTTGCGAATCCAGAAAAGAGAAAGCAAAGGCCGGCAAACCATTGGGTCCGCTTTCGATCCTCTCAATACTTAATTCGCCGTCGCCAGAGAGAAAATAGGTAATTCGTTTTTCTCCCGCCCGCTCCACGTCCCGGAGAGCGGAAGAAACAATCGATTGTATAGCATTCATAAACATTCTCCTTGAAACTATTTTTTGCTATACAAATATATAGCGCAACATTCTACAGTATGCAAGAAAAAAAGGTCTGAGCGGCTAAATTTATTTCGGGTAACCTGTTATGACGGGTAACATGTATTAATTGACTTTCTATAGACTGATATGGTAGATTAAGCATTTTTCTCCGGGGAAATTAATTTTATCCGGTTAGTGTCTAATGCGCTGAAACAGCCTATCCACTAAACAAATAACGTGAAAGAAGAATTTGCCTGACTGTTTACAGCCTTTCCGAGAGCAGAATATCTTTGCACCTACGCCCCATGCAACTGACCCGGTCCAGATGGAAAATTCCAGAAATCAGCTCTCCGACAACCTTTCATCAATAAAAATTTCAAAAAAGTATCGGACAGAAGCGGAACTATCGGACAGAAACGGACATCTAAACTTTTTTAAGTAATTTATTTTCTTGAAAAATTCCGTTTTCTGTGATAAAATTACCCGAAATTGGACGAGGTGCGTTACCATGAAAGGCTACGATGAAACTCTCCATGACAACGGGAATGGACATTTAAGCGAAAAATCGGGCACAATGGATGGGAGAGAACATCGAAACCACTCCACCGGTAGCTTCTATCAACGTCTTCTTGCCCGGATAAACTCCGAAGGTCTTGCAAATATCAGCGAGACAATCCGGAATAACGCTGGAAAAATTGCCCGCGATTTCGATCTCTCCGAACAGGAGGAGGATCTTCTATCGAATATGGCTTTTTTTGAATTCGAAGAAGGGTCATCAGGCAATGCATCTCTGGAAGAACACTTAGATTTTTCCGATGTTCAGCCCCTTCTTGCTCCAGATGCTCCATTGCGTGAGCATCGTCTGGTAGTAGCAAAGAAAAACCTCTCTGAAGTCCGGGTTCCGGAACGAATTATGAATGCTTTACTCGGGATTCGATGTATAGATGAGCGACTTCTCGACATGACCAAAAAAGTCCAAACCACTGCAATACTTTCTCATTCAAGGGAGAAGTTTGCTCATAGAATCGGTGGAATCATCCGCAATGAAAAAGAAGGCAAATCGAACGGGCTACCATCAGGAACGGTGATTGGAATTACGGGAAACGATCCTGGCGACCTGTTAGGTGTGGCGAGTACCGCGCTTCGTCAAGCCGGGTATGATCCCCGTATTCTCCGGATCAGGACCATTCTTTTTCATCCAGATCATGAGTTATCCTTTCATCGCCTCTGGAACCGGGACTGTCGTATTGATCCAATGGCCGCAATCGTTCAGCTCTCCGGCGAGGAGTCACCGGAAGAATATGGTCGTATCATAGAATTGATTTCAGCTCTTGATTCACCGGTAATACTCCTTTCCTCTGGAAGTCATGATGGCAACGGACAGAATTTCATGAGTTTTTCCCTTCCTGAACTGGAGCATATAGAACAGGACGAGCTCTGGGAGAAGTCGACCGCGTCTACAGAAGGGAAACTGAAATCCAGTATCTATGATCTTACCAATCACTTTCTTTTGAAACCCTCTGACATTATGCGTATTTCAGCCCTTGCCCTTTCCGAAGACCCGAAGGCAGAGAATGTGGAAGCGGTTGCGTCAGAGATCCGTCGAGAAGCGAGAAAGGCGTCCCGTCCACCCATCCGGGAACTTGCCATGCTTATAGAACCTGTGACCACCCTGCAGGATCTGGCAGTGCCGGAGACCACGCAGGAGCTATTGAAAGAGATCATCCAGCGAGTGAAGAACAATCGTAAAGTTCTCTATGATTATGGTTTCAGGGGGAAGTATCAACGGGGACTGGCTACCACGGCTCTTTTCTATGGCGAAAGTGGAACCGGTAAGACTCATGCAGCCGAAGCAATTGCAGGCGAGCTGGACCTTGACTTATATCGCATTGACCTCTCCCGCGTGATTTCAAAATACATTGGTGAAACAGAAAAAAATCTGGGCCGAATCTTTGACGGAGCAAACAACTCCGGCGCAGTGTTACTCTTCGATGAAGCAGACGCGCTCTTCGGGAAGCGTAGCGATGTATCCGATGCCCATGATAGATACGCCAATCAGGAGATCTCCTATCTCTTACAGAAAATGGAGGAATACAAAGGCCTCTCCATACTTACCACCAACCTTGCCAACAACATGGACCCAGCATTCAACCGGCGTATCACTTACCGCCTTGGTTTTCCCATGACAGACACGCAAACACGCAAAGCCATCTGGGAGAGAATCTTTCCGGCAAAGGCTCCATTGCACAACCTGAATTATGCAGAGCTGGCAGAGGAGCTGGAGCTCACGGGTGCAGAAATCAAAAACCTGGCATTACGCGCCGCATATTTTGCCGCAGCAAACAGTGAACCGATACAGATGAAGCACATTCGCACAGTATTGAAAGATGAGCTGGATAAAATCGGAATCATGATCAACGACGGAGATCTGTCCCACTGGTACAGAGACGGAGAACAGGAGTAGAGCATGCCTGAAGAAAGAGAGCGAAAAATCAAACGGGGCAAAATCCTCGGTGCCAGCCATTACCAGAGTGACTACTCCCGGGGTGATCAGCGTACGCGGGCATTTCTGGATTCTATCACCGACCCGGACCGGTGGGATGAGCCCTCCTGGTCTGAAATCGAATCTGCGCTCAGATACATTGAGTATTATGAGAACCATGGTTCCATCCCGGAAAACTGGGAGAGATTCAAAGAGGAGCATGATACAGGCTCACAATTCAGCCGGCGAGCCACGGGACGGCAGGCCAGTGCGGAGAAAACAACTCCTGATACACCTGTAACCGGAATTTCTGATCCCGCCCGTTCCAGCTTTGTGGCAGGGACTCTGGTAAAAACCACGGGCGGGTATAAACCCATTGAAGAGATCCATGAGGGAGACACGGTTTTTTCACGGAGTCCGCTCACGGGTGAAGAGTCGCAAAACAGAGTCCTGAAAACCTTCAGTCATATGGTGAAGGAGATTTACCGTATCCACTACAATGACGGTATGATCATCGAGGCCACAGGCAACCACCGGATCTTCATCAGCAAAGGTGAAGCTGTAGAGGTCAGAAATCTTCACAATGGGCAGCGAACCTTAACGGAGAAAGAAGAGGCGTCTGTCCAGATAGAGGAAATCGGGCGGGTTACCCGGGAAAGGCCTGTCGCTGTTTATAACCTGGAGGTGGAGAATGATCACACCTATTTTGTGACAGAGAAAGATGTATGGGTGCACAATGATGCAGAAGCATATATCTATGCAGAGATGCAGAGGCAGGAAGAAAAAAAGGAGATTGAAGAGGCTTTTGGAGAAGGGGCTTACAAGCGATATGTTGAAGGGAAACGGGCGGCACTTCCCTTTCTGGGAAAGTCTTTTATTCAGCACTTTAAAGAAATCCCCCTGGATATTATTGATTTATTGCGACCACGGGGTCCAATTACAGGCGTCCTCATACATGGCGCGATAGAGCAGGAGAAGAGGGATTATCATCGCAAAGTAGCTGACGAAATCAGCCAGATAATAGAGGCGAATAATTTTGATCCTGCTTTTACTGTAGGGATTA
>JBNLFC010000364.1:0-3988 GCA_050305335.1 Leptospirales bacterium | reverse complement strand
AAATCTTTTATTTGCAATGGCAAAGGAGTCACTCGTCGGGGGCCGGTAAAGGTCACAGGACTGGCTCGCTGCGAAAAGATAGGATCTGTTATGATGTTTGCCTTCTCTGTTCCAATGAAGGCCGTTGCATGTCCAATCCAGTAAACTTTCATTGTACCTGCGGGAACAGGAGTGTTGATTTTCGCCGGATCTATTGTTTTTGCTATCAGCCCGTCACTGTTTTTATCCTGGAGCATTCGCGCAACCACCCATGGAAAGACACGTGTGAAGGGTGGCTCATCTTCGGACCCGGGGTAGAGGTTACGGTAGCCAGTATCAGGGAGATGATGGACGGTACCATGCCACGGATGATTCTCTATGCCCGGCACATTCAGGGAGTTGTTTGCTGATTTACCCGACTGTTCCATAGCCAGATATCTGGCAGGGGAGGAGCTCCCCGTATCAGTGCCGCAACAGCCCGCGACTGCCTCCAGAGACAGCATCACCACGGAAAAGAGTTGCATATGCAAAAGTCCATGTTTCATCATCAATCTGCTTGTAGACCTTTCCAGTAACCTTCTCAGGGTCCGGATATTGTCTCTTCAAATGTAATGAATATTGGACCCGGTAAACAGAGGAAAGGATCCCGATTTTAGCAACGGTTGTCGACGGCAGCAGGCAGTTTCTCCGGATAATCTATCCGAAGCATCGATAAGCGCAACATCCATCTCCAGAGTGACATCAGAAAAGCTCAGTGCTGACTGCTGAAGCCTCATCTGAATTCATTTGACAGCCAGAAGTGCGAAAGAATGGTGGTAATTTAGATCGGTGGAGAAGCAATCAATCAGCTTTGTCCTTCTAACCCTGGTTCTCGGGCTATTTCTGGGCAGTGTCAGCGGGTCACTTCTCCATCGCGTTTTTGGACTGGAATTCCTTAACCGGCCCCTCACAGGAGGGGCAATTACCCTGGTCAGGGAATTCTATGCAATACAGAGGCTGGAAATTCTACTCACTCCGGCCGGTCTGCTGGGAGTCCTGCTCGCAGCATACCTTTTGTATAAAAAAGGAAAGGGTTAATGTCAACAATCTCAATGAAAAACCTCCTGGAAGCAGGGGTGCACTTCGGCCATCAGACCCGGAAATGGGATCCCAGAATGGCGCCTTACATCTTCACCGCACGTAACGGCATTCACATCATCGATCTACAGAAAACTGTACAGATGGCAAAAACCGCGTATGAAGCTTTGCGGGAATGCGCTCACAGAGGCGACCGAATTCTTTTTGTCGGAACGAAAAAGCAGGCAAGAGCTGCCATTGAACGGGAAGCTAAAAGAAGCAATATGTTTTACATCAACACACGCTGGCCCGGCGGTCTTCTGACAAACTGGTCCACCGTGAAAAAGTCCATTGGCAGGCTTAAGAAGCTGGAGTCCATGGAAGAGTCCAGCTCCTTTGAGCAGGAGGCTCGAACCAAGAAAGAAGTGCTCCTGTTGCAACGAGAGCTGGATAATCTGCGCAAGGATCTTGCGGGGATTAAAGAACTCAGTTCTCCTCCGGAAATTCTTTTTGTGATCGATCCATCCAAAGAGACCATCGCTATTAAAGAGGCGAAAAAGCTCGGCATTAAGATTTTTGCAGTGGTAGATTCCAATTGCAATCCGGAAGATATCGACTATCCCATTCCTGGCAATGACGATGCCATTCGCGCCATATCGCTGTTTCTAAGCACAATGGCTGATGCGGTAATTGAAGGAACTCAGGGAGTGGTGCAGGAAGGTCGTTTTGATGAAGATGACGGATCTACTATGGATCTGGACTCCATCAATGTGGATAACACCTCCATCAAGTACAAAGGCGAATATGATGAGAGCGGCGAATTCATTCCTGATGCGGATGCTGTTGAGGCCGCTTCCGGAACCGCAGCTACGGCTACGGAAGATGTAGCTGTTTACACCTCCTCTGATGAGAACAAAGGGGAGTGAAATCCGGATTGCACCGGAAATATTGCAGATTGAACGATAAACGGTAGGAGATTATGGCAGAGGTCAGTACAGATGATTTAAAACAGCTCCGGGAAATGACGGGAGCGGGCATGATGGATTGTAAAAAAGCCCTGATTGAGACCAACGGGGATATCCAGAAAGCAGCCGACAGCCTGCGATCAAAAGGAATCGCAAAAGCAGCCAAAAAGGTAGATCGAAGCACCGGAGAGGGGCGCATTGTTGCCTATATCCATGGGGAAGGAAAGATTGGCGTGATGGTGCAGCTCAACTGCGAAACCGACTTTGTTTCGCGCACGCCGGAATTCGAATCTGTTGGCAAAGAAATTGCCATGCACATTGCTGCTATGAATCCCCAGGCCATTCGTGCGGAAGATGTGAGTCAGGAAGTGCTTCGCAAAGAAGAGGAAATTGTGCGGGAACAGCTGGTGAATGAAGGCAAAAAACCCGAACAAATTGAAAAAATCCTCCCTGGCAAGATGAAAAAATATGTATCTGAAATCTGTCTTCTGGAACAACCTTTCATTCGAGAGCCCAAAAAGACTGTAAACGATGTGGTGAAAGAGGCGATCTCCAAGTTTGGTGAAAATATCACCATCACGCGATTTGAACGCTATCAGTTGAAGTAAAAGGGATTTTGAAAATGAGTGAAGCGACCTTCCCATACAACAGAATCCTTTTAAAACTCTCCGGGGAGTCCTTCACAATCCCCGGCAAACTGGGAATCGATTTTGATCGCGTCAGAGTGGTGGCTCAACAGATCAAATCGGTTCATGAAGCCGGAGTAAAAGTGGCAGTCGTGGTGGGTGGTGGAAACCTCTTTCGTGGCCAGGCGGCAGCTGACAATGGCATGGATCGCGTGACGGCCGACTATATGGGAATGATGGGAACCATCATCAATGCCCTGGCCCTTCAGGATGCTTGCGAAAAAATTGAGCTTATCACCAGAGTTCAGACAGCCATTGAGATGAAGGCCATAGCCGAAGGGGTGATACGTCGAAAAGCTTTACGCCACCTGGAAAAAGACCGGATTGTGATCTTTGCCGGAGGAACCGGAAATCCCTATTTTACTACCGATACGACAGCAGCACTCCGTGCCACGGAGATGGGTTGTCAGGTGATACTCAAAGCTACCAAAGTGGACGGAGTTTATGATTCTGACCCGAAAACAAATAGCACAGCCAGACGTTTCACAAAAATAAACTATATGGAGTCTATACAGCGTCGATTAAAGGTTATGGACTCCACAGCTCTTACGCTATGTATGGATAACAATCTGCCTATCATTGTCTTTGATATCTTTCAGGATAGTAGCCTGAAGCACCTTCTACAGGGGAAGGATATTGGAACCCTGATCTCCTCAGCAGAAGAGACTCTATATGCCTGAAGTAAAAGGAAGTGATCCTAACCAGATTTCAGCTGTGCTGAACGAAACCAGATCAAGAATGGCCAAAGCCGTGGAAAACCTGAAACGAGAGCTGGCTGCCATTCGCTCCACCAGGGCATCTGCTTCTATGGTGGATCATATCCAGGTGGAATACTACGGTTCCATGCTTCCTATAAACCAGGTGGCTACCATCAGTGTACCTGAACCTCGTATGATCCTTTTAACTCCGTTTGATCGAAGTGCAATGCAGGAGATCGAAAAGGCCATAATGAAAAGCGATCTTAACATCACTCCCCAGAATGATGGGAGTGTGGTTCGTCTGGTTCTGCCGGAACTCACAAGAGAGCGTAGACAGGAGCTGGTGAAGCAGGTCAAGCATAAGCTAGAAGAATGCAGGGTCGCCATCCGAAACATTCGTCGGGATGCCAATGACGAGGGTAAGAAACTCACAGGCAAAGGTCATTCCGAAGATGAAGTGAAATCTTTGCAGGATGAGATTCAAAAGCTCACGAACTCCAATACCCAGAAAGCGGAAGAGATGAGTGCCGAGAAAGAGGCCAGCATCATGCAGGTTTAAACTGCATTTATGGGCTGGTGACAGGCGACAGGGCGGCCACATCAA
>JBNLFC010000363.1:0-4002 GCA_050305335.1 Leptospirales bacterium | reverse complement strand
GAAAAGGGATTGTACTTTTTATTCCTGTATGTGGCTGGATCCACAACCATCCCATCACGTGCATTTTGACGCGCGATCATCAATTCGGTTTCCATTCTTCTATCATTGATTCCATATCTTTTTTCTCTATCTATCTCCTCCATGGGCGTTGATCTCCTATTGATGATCTGCCGCTCCATATCACTGAACATCTGGAATCGAGCGGTCTGGATGAGATTTATCACATTTCGAAGATACCGTTCATTTCCTGGAGCTCCGTTGGAGTGGAGTGCAAGAACGAGCAGCATGGGGGCTGAAAGCTCCAGAGTGAAACGGATCTGCTCTGAAAAAAAACGCAGATCACCTTCATTTATTTCGATGTTTTGTTTTGCCGAGGTACGAATGACTCCAGCCAGAAGGATCGAATGAAGAACCGGAACGCTCCATACACTCTCAAAAATCACAGTTGCCAGAGATTCTCTGGCCATGAACGATTCGCTCACGGTCAGTAATCGCAAAGTCTGAATATAATCCGCTACTCCATGCAACATGGGAGCGTGAATTTCGTTCGCATCGGCATCGCCGTGCAGGAGATGATATAGCTTTACATAGGAATCTATCCATCCACCCGATTGAACCAGGTTTTCCAGTGAAAGCGGGTGAGATTGGTCTATGAGGGAGTTTTCCGAAGAGTGGATGATGGTGCGAATCAAAAGATTGCGGGTCATGGTGTCGATGCGATGACTCGTTACAACAGATTCCGCCGAAGAAAAGTCCTGCAGTCGACCTAGAGAAAGAGCGGCAATCCTTCCTGAGAATCGAATAGCATGGTAGAAGTGCTGGAGAAAAGCCGTAAGCTCTGCACGGTTTAATTCGCCATGAAACAGACGGATCACAAAGGAGTGCTGCCACAACGGGTGGTTTTCAAAGTAGGCAAGATAGGAATTCATATCATGCTCTTTGCTCTTTTCCTCTCCATGGTTGCCTGGAGATAAAGATGCTGCGATTGCCGAGGCTGGACCACCGCTATCCAGCGATGCCGGAGCAATATGCAAGGGTCGATGATACGATTGGGATCTGGGTATCTCCTCTTTTTTTCCGTGGTGCCTGGTTCTATTTGCCGGTCGTGTCCATTTTTTTCTGTGAGGCTCTCCCACTCCTCAACCAGATGAAAAAATTGCTCTTTCTGACGGGCCCAGATTTTCTTTTGAATCTCCTCCATAGAGAGATCCATCAAATTATGCAGGTAGTGGAGGGAGGGCGAAATACCTGGTGTCGCGGAATTTTTATCACCTATCAGGTGAGGAATTGAACCAGCAGGGACCGGACCTGGCCTTGTAGTGGATGTGAGTTTGGAGCCCTCATTTCGGGCAGAGTGGCCGTCTATCATGACCATTTTCAGATCATGGGGACTCGGCTTTGCGGTCGACTTTTTTTTTCCTCATAGAAGATAGAATCGTAAGCTGTAGTGGATGGGGAAATCTTTGTCAAATGGGGGGAAAAAAGAGGCAGTCGGAAAGGGTTCTCATCTCTGTGAGGGAACTCACCAGGATCTACCGGATTCACGAAAAAGAGCCGGGCTTAAAAGGTTCTATATCTTCTCTTTTCAGAAGGAAATGGCTGGAAAAGAGAGCGCTGGCAGGTGTGAGCTTTGATGTCAAAGAGGGTGAGATCCTGGGCCTGGTTGGTGCCAATGGCGCCGGCAAAACCACTCTTGTAAAAATACTTGCAGGGATCATATATCCTACCTCGGGAGATGTGAGGGTACTGGGACATCGTCCCCACGAGAGAAAATACGAATTTCGAAAGGGAATTGCCTTGATCATGGGGCAGAAGGCTCAGCTCTGGTGGGATTTACCTGCGGCTGATTGCTTTTTATTGCTGAAAGAGATCTATCGAATTCCCGACTCTTCCTATCGAACCAATCTGGACTATCTTGTGCAGTCGCTGGAGGTAGGCAGTTTAATGAAAACTCAAATCCGTCGTTTGAGTCTTGGCGAGAGAATGAAGATGGAGCTCATTGCTGCTTTGTTGCATAACCCCAGAGTGGTATTTCTCGATGAGCCGACCATTGGATTGGATCTCATGGCCCAGAGGGCAATCCGCGATTTTCTGCTGGAATATCGAAAACGCCACAATCCAGCTATGATTTTGACATCTCACTACATGGAAGATATCCGTCGTCTGGCCGAGCGGATTTTAATCATCCGGGATGGTTCCACTGTGTACGATGGTTCGCTGCAGGCCCTTTCTCGAGCATATGGCCATCAGAAGATGATTACTGTACGCCTGGATCTTCCCGGAGACGGTGAGCTTCCCTTCTGGGATAGGCGAATTCCAGGGGAGCTGATTTCCATCAATAAAGAGTTCATTCGTGTTCTTGTACAACGTTCCAGAGTCTCTGCGACCACATCGGCGTTGTTGAAAAAATACCCTGTTTCGGATCTGTCCATCGAGGAAGAGGAGCTGGAAAATTTAATTGAGTCGATCTTGCGCAACGGAGTGGAGCAAGTCAATGGGTAAGTGGTTTTTTGCCCTGTTTTCTCTGGAGTTGCGAAAGAGTTTTGCTTACCGTTTCGATTTCTGGATGCAATTTGCCGCTAATGTGGTGGTGCAACTGGTTCTGGCATATGCTTTGTGGAGTGCTATTTTCTCTTCCACAGGAGCTTCTACCATGGGCGGTTACTCATTTTCCACGTTGATGCTCTACTACCTGCTGGTTCCTCTGGTGGATCGTATGGTCAGAGGTGGAGAACCCAGTCACATTGCGCAGGATATATACGAAGGGAATCTCAATCGTTACCTTGTATATCCCGTCTCCTTTTTCGTTTACCATTACACGACCCATGTTTCGCGCTCTCTCATCACTTTTCTGCAATCTCTGCTGGCTCTGATGTTTTATCTAACCATTTTTGGACTTCCAGAAGAGATTCATCCTCATTGGTGGGATCTTGTGCTGGGGCTTATTGCCATTTCATCCGGCTCGCTTTTGCACTATATGATGATCTCTGTCGTTGAGATGGCAGCGTTCTGGGCGGATCATATATGGAGCTTGCTCGTTATGTTGCGATTTATAACTTTCTTTGCGGGTGGCGCCATGCTGCCCTTAAGTTTTTTCCCGGAAAAAATGCAGGTTATACTGAAGTTTCTGCCATTTCCCTATTTGATACAGTTTCCGGTGGATGTGTTGCAGGGGCGAATATTACTTCAGCCGTTTCTCACAGGTTTTGCTATTGCGACTCTTTGGACCTTTGTTTTTTTCTTTCTCCTGTGGTCCATCTGGCGTGCCGGATTGAAGAAGTATACTGGCGTGGGTATGTGAAACATGCAGATAATCCATTGTATCTAGTTCTGGTTTCTACGCTCATCAACCTGCTACTCAAGCCGCGATCCTTGACTTCTTCCGTAGAATAGCCTATAAATCCAATGAAAAGATTGCTGTTTTGCTGTCCGGAGGGGGAAGATGTTTGGTAATTCTAAAGCAGGTGCCTTGAAATTCTGGAAACCCGGTGCTCTGGGTATTAGCTTCCTGATTCTAGCGTTATGGACTTTTTCTTGTTCACAAAATTCTAGTGGAGCTGCCGACTATATGCTCCTGGGACTCTCCGGCAACGGTGTATTGACCCCCCCCACCGATGAGGGAATACCGGGCGGAGACGGTACCGATGTCCCGGTGACTGATACTGTTACCGTTACTGTACCGGCTGGTACGGCTGTTTCCGGCACAACGCCCACCGGATCTTTTGATGGAGTTTTGCTGGATGGATCGAGTTCTGATGTAGATGGCTTCACAGGTTCCGTTCCATCGGAAGCCACAGTCAGTGATCTGATGGATAGGATTCTACAGGCCATTGCAAACGACAGTTCCGTAGCTACCGATGGATATAGTCTTATATCTCGCCAAAAACTGGATGGCATGCCAATGGATACGGAGCTGGCGTCGGTCCAGTTGACTGTGAACGATCCTGAAACCGCCAATGAGCTACGAAATGCTCTGGTGGCTCTGATAGGCACTGTAGACGG
>JBNLFC010000362.1:0-4029 GCA_050305335.1 Leptospirales bacterium | reverse complement strand
GCCATGACTCTTTCAATGGATCTTTTTTGTAGATCATAGAAAGATTCCATGTCTCCGTCTTCTGGGAGAAGAGTGGACTTTTCGGGATCGCCCGCGGGTAGCTGACCGAAAGCATCTTCCAGGACCGGGTATGATTCAACGACTGATCCAGCATCCATATCCCTGGCCTCCACAAGGAAACGCCACTCACGACCATAATCGTATAAAAAGAGATACTGCTTACCTGTCTGAAAAGCATCTTCAATGCTCGTATGACGCACGCTACGACTGGTGGTGGGCTCATCGTCCAGATCGGCATAGAGTTCGTATGACTCGCCCGACTCTTTGTAGTTTTCCAGATTGTCGTAAAAGCCGAAAGAGTGGTTAAGTTCGCGATCAAATTGCTGCAGAATGACCGATGCAAGTTTCTCAAGTGAATAATGCGCCGGCACCCAGAACAGACGATAACTGCGTCGCACCTCGCCTGTTTCCTCCGAAATGAGGCCGTCCACACCAAGAAACTCTACTCTTAAGGAGAAGATAATCAAGCTATGCTGGTTTTCTTTTTTTTCACTCATATACGCTCCATAGGAAGGTCTTGCGTTATGCAAATTGAGAAAGACTCTTCTTCATCCCCTCCACAATTTTTCTGTATTCACCAGCTACGGGACCTTCCGGCTCTCTCCATATGTGAGGCACACCCTCTTCGGCTGCCTGCATAATTGCGCTCAATAGAGGAATGGAGCCCAGAATATTCACACCGTACTCTTGTTTCAGGTGTTCAATACCTCCCCTTGAAAAAACGTGGGAGGACTTGCCGCAATGTGGACAGATGTATTCAGCCATATTTTCCACCACTCCCAGTATTGGAACGCTTACCTTATCAAACATGGCTATGGCTCTTTCGGCATCCTGCACGGCAATGGTCTGGGGTGTGGTGACAATGATGGCCCCGTCTACATCTGTTAATTGAGTCAACGATAACTGCACATCCCCTGTTCCGGGAGGAAGATCGACAATCATGTAATCCAGTGGGCCCCAGTCGATCTCAAAAAGCATCTGATAGACTGCGTTATTGAGGAGTGGCCCCCGCCAGATGAGCGCTTGCTTTGGTTCTACAAAAAAGGCGAAGGACATGACCTTCACTCCGTTGACCTGTATGGGTTTGATCAGATCCTGGCGAACCATCTCCACCTGGGACTCATGGGAAAGTCCGAACATTTTTGCAATGGAGGGACCGTAGAGGTCTGTGTCAAGAAGACCGACGCTGTGACCAGCAGCAGCAAGGGCAGCAGCAAGATTGCTGGACACTGTGGATTTGCCAACCCCTCCTTTGCCAGAACCCACCGCAATGATGTGTTTCACATGATCCATCCTGCGACGCTGAACTTCCTGGGATAAGTTTTCGTCGAACTCAAATTCGATGCGAATCCGCAGGTCCGGAGGGAGATCTTTCAACTTACGACGGATGCGTGCCTCTAGCTCCGGCCTGTATTCTTTCACTTGATCCGGGGTTTTAACCACTATCACCGCTTCACCCGGATTCAATGTGGCCGGGCCCATCATCTCCAGATCCAGAAGGCTCTTCTGATATTGAGGATGATTTATCTCGGAGAATGCTTTTCTCACTTTTGCTTCCAGTTCTTCCTGTACCATTTCTGCTTTTCCTTGTTTGTTTTGCTCCGCAATGTGCAGCTTTTTAGACTACTTTGTAGAAAACCGTCCGGATGTCCACTGCTCCGACTGCTTTAAGAGTCTTTTTCCGTAGAAGAGTTACTGATTCCATGCTGTCCCAGGAACTCTCTGACAAAATGTTCGTTCTTTGCGCCTGCGAAGCGAGCCACTTCTACGCCATTTATAATGAGCAATACCGATGGAAATCCGGCCAGGTGGTAGTGGCCAGCCAGATGCATATTATCATCTACTTCTACCTTTGCAAGAATCAATTTGCCGTGAAAGGATTTTGCTACCCGTACCAGAACCGGATTGAGCTGAATGCAGGGAGAGCACCATTGGGCCCAGAAATCTACCATGATTGGAGTCTGAAAGGATCGCTTGATCACGCTGCTATTAAAATCCTTTTCCGAAACATCTATTATGGAACGATGCAATGTTACCTCCAGGATCTGATAGTGCCATGCAAGCCCCTTCCTGATTTTCTTAGCCCATGGCTCCGAAGCTAAAAAGAGGGCGAGGCGCTTGCAAGTGATTTGTCTGACCAGAAATCACTTATATCATTGCCTCTCTCTACATTCAGAAAAAGGATCGTAGTCGCGATGGTGGAAAAGGTAAATGTGCATTGTATAACCAGAGCTGAGAACAAATCAAGCAGCACAGTCAGAGGAAAATGTCCCGGTACCAATGGGGCAATAATTTCTCCTCCCATTGCAAGGACTAAACTGATTGATATGCCTGCAAACAATGCGGCCAGATAAAAAGAAATGATAAACCCCAGGGTTCTCCACCAGTGGCCTTTTACCAGTGACTTGCTGTACCGCAAAGCCTCCCAGCCTGATTTTTTTCGAATGGCCACAACATAGCTGACAAAGCTATAGTAAAGCATCCAGATAATACCCGGGATGATGCCCAGCAGTAGAAGCCCCAGTGAAACGACACCTGCCATCAGGTTCGTGAGAATAGCATAGTGCCATCTGTTCATTGCACCTTTTAGAGCAACTGACGGGCGGACAGGTCCTTGCGAAGCCTGTTGAACGAGAATTGCTATGGTCATAGTAACAATTACTCCAACAAACAAATCGTAGGCTTGCTCCAGTTTGATTTGATTTGTAAAATCTTTCAGCTTAAAGGGGCCACCCGGGTTCTGGATCTCAAGAAATATCTCCAGCGGACTGTAAATGGCAAGGGTAAGCAGAGTGACCTTCCAGAAAACAGCGCGATAGAACCGTGTAGAAAGGCGAAAAATCATCCCGATTGTCAATGGATAATCCGGAATTTTAATATCAGGCTTCCCTGCTTCTTCAATTACGAATACTGTGCCTGAGTTTTCCATCCAGCACCATTCTGAAATATTGGCCAGATTAGACAATCCCATTTCATGGATCTCCAGCCTGAATGCTTCCCAACAGATTATATATAGACCTCAACTGTTATCGATCTCTGCGAGACACTCCTGTTTTTTATTGAGGAGTGTCTCTTTGCAAAGCGCACTCACTTCCAGTGGTGAGCATTTCTCTTCGCATAATCTTCGAAGGATGCGGGAGCCTGGCCTGTTATTTCTTTCACGGTATTGAAAACTGGCGCAGAGTAGCCTGCTTTCAGAGCGCCGGCGATGAGCACCAGAAAATCTACATAATCCGCAGGAAGACCGGCTGCAAGCAATCCGCTCCTGAACTGTTCTGGAGTTACATCCGCATATTCGATGTGTCGACCGCTTGCCTTTGAAATGATTGCTGCAACCTCCTGGTGTGTAAGCGCACGAGGGCCGGTCAGATCTGCTTCGCGACCCGATAAATCGTCGAACAACAAGGTCGAAGCGACACTGGCTATATCCGATGTATCGATGAAGCTGACCGGGGCGTCACCGCCAGGGAAATAGATTTTTCCATCCTTTTTGATCCCCTCAATCCAGAAAGTATGAAAATTCTGCATGAACCAGTTGGGGCGTACGATATCATATTTAAGCCCCGAAGCAATTAACTCCAGCTCCAGCTTTCGAAAAGGAGCTTCGTCGGGCGCCTGGCCAACGCCCATGGCAGTCATTAAAACCACCTTTTTCAGCCCAACCTCTTTCGCCTTTTCAAGCCAGGGGTGAAGCACCGAATATTGGTCTGCATAGCCCGGTGGAGAAATAAAAAAAGCCCTGTCCACCTTTGCAAGTTCATTAAGACCCTCTGTAGTTCCCACTTCTGCTCGCACCCAGTGCACCCCGGGAACTTTTTTGGACTTATCCGGATGGCGACTGGTCGCCACTACTTCGACACCTTTTTTCGTAAGATTGGAGATCACCTCCCCTGAAACCTTTCCGGTCCCACCATAGACAAATATTTTCATATCCTTTCACCTCTTTCCAATTTTCCCCGTCTGGAGGAT
>JBNLFC010000361.1:0-4037 GCA_050305335.1 Leptospirales bacterium | reverse complement strand
GTTTTCATTCCTGACGGAATTGCGAGGGTGATCCCTTACAGAATCAATCCTCCAGTTTAACGGATCCAAGACGTTTTACGACCTGTGGATCCCGGTGATCAAAAAAACTACTTCTGTTGCGATCAAGAGTTTCGACGGTATCCATCTCATCCAGGCTGAGTTCAAAATCAAACACCTGGAAGTTTTCCACAATGCGCTCCTTATGGACCGATTTAGGAATGGCGATTACACCTCTCTGGATGAGCCAGCGAAGGATTACCTGGGCCACGCTTTTTTTATGAGACGCTCCGATGGAGGCGAGAATTCTGTTTTGAAACATTGCATCTCTTCCTTCAGCAAATGGACCCCATGACTCGATCTGCACTCCGTTATCTGATAGAAATTTCTGCGTTTCGATCTGCTGGCAAAAGGGATGGGTTTCGATCTGGTTGACCATGGGCGGGATTTTGTTATAGATGATGAGGTCCATGACCCGGTCGGGGTGAAAGTTGCTCACACCAATGGCGCGAATCTTACCCTCGGAATAGAGCTCCTCCATAGCCCGCCAGGAGCCATGCACATCTCCCAGAGGCTGGTGGATCAGATAGAGATCCAGATAATCCAGCTGCAGTTTTTCCAGAGACTTCTGGAAAGCATGCCTGGTGTTTTCGTAACCTGTATCAGAGGCCCAGAGTTTTGTGGTAATGAAGAGCTCTTCTCTGGAAATCCCGCTCCCTTTGACAACACGACCCACCGCTTCTTCATTACGATAGGCAGCCGCAGTATCGATGAGTCGATAGCCGGTTTCCAGAGCGGTCAGAACACTTCTTTCGCACTGCTCCTCATCATGGATCTGATACACACCGAATCCCAGAACCGGCATCTTGATTCCATTTTGCAGTTGCCTGTATTCCATTGTCTTGCCTCAGCTTTGCATTTGTGAGTTGGATTTAAACACTACTTCGTCTGCGCTAATGTAAAAAAGTAACATAGTCCGGTTTTGACCGCAATATCTTATCTGCAATGATCCATCGCTCCCTTGCCAGAGCGAGGCGGTAAGACAGCGGATCATCTGGAGAAGCATCCGGGTTAGCATCGGTCACTAAGAAAAGTTCCCTGACTCTATCGGATACGCGACCCGTGGAGGTCATGCGAGTGAGAGCGTGGGGCCATGTGTGCTTTCCATCCAGTCGATGGGTTATTTTTCGACCCAGACCGCTTTGCCTCTTTTTTTTCCTGGCATCTCGATTTTCAGGATGGAGTCCTGGTCCAGCGTGGAGTCAGCTTCCAGCAAGTCGTTGAGATAGAGAATGTACGCTGTGAGGGCGTAGACTTGATTGGCTGTCAGTGTCTTAGGTGCATTGTGGGGCATAGCCTTTCGTGTATAATCGAAGATGGTGGTGGCATAGGGCCACATACCGCCCACTGATACAAGAAGTTGTGGATACTTAAGTATTCGTATGGGACGAATTGGATCGCATAACTCAAAAAAACCGTCGCTTCCCACAAGTCTCGCTGCAGGTCCCTCTTTTCCACCGGGTCCATGGCAGTAGGCACACAAATTTTTGTACAAGGTTTCTCCCTCTTTCACGGAACCTTTTCCTCCGGGCAGATTTCTTCCATCCGGATAAATGGTTGTGTATTGTTTTATTTTGTCCTGGCTCACCGGCACTCCCAGCCCGGGAGATTGGGCAAGCAAAGGCGAGGCAACGAGCAGATAGAGTAAGGCGATTTTAAAACATCGCTCTGGACTCATCCACTGCTTTTGAGATCGCTTTTTAAGCGTATGTATTTTCCACTGTTCCATCGCTATTCACCCTCCAGGCCTGGATTGCATTGTAGTGATTGAATGAGTAAGATGCGTAGTTCTTCTTCCACTCCTTTCTCTTGGGTTGCACCCTTCCTCTGGAATCGGTGGCTCTGCTCATCAATATATGCTTTTTACCGTTCCATTTCCATGGGAGAGTGAATGCGGTAAAAGCCCGATCCAGTGCCGGGTTTTGAAGCTCTGCCAGGTGCCAGTTTCTTCCTCCATCATCGCTGAGCTCTACTTGTTTGATGCTTCCATACCCGGACCAGGCAAGACCGGAAAGCTCGTAGTACCCTTTTTCCGGAAGCTGCTGTTTTCCCGATGGATGGGTGATCACTGATTTCACATCCATCGGAAATGTGAACCTGAGGAGTGCTCCATCGCAGGATATGTCGCTATAAAGTCCCGATTCATCTTTGGTGTACGCAGGTGTGTCCGTGAGTTCTATGCGGTGCACCCATTTCACATTCACATTGCCCTCCCAGCCCGGAACCCAGAGTCGCATGGGATAGCCTTGCGATGGTCGAATGCGTTCTCCATTTTGATAAAGAGCAATGAGGCAATCATCCATGAGTTTGCTCAAAGGCAAACTTCTACTGTGAGAGCCACCATCTGCACCCTCTACAATGGCCCACTTCGCCTTCGGCTGAACGCCGGCCTCATTGAGAAGCACAGAGAGGGGAACTCCTGTCCATTCGCTGCACGATGCCTGGCCGAAAAGATCCTGAGCGTCCAGATCCTGGGCATAGGGAGAGCCTGCATTGAATCCGCTGTTGCCCGCGCACTCCAGAAACTGGATGCGCGACACCATGGGATAACGCATCAATCGCTCGACATCAAATTCAATGGGATGATCCACAAATCCGTGGAGGATCAGTCGATGTTTTTGGGGGTCAATGTCAGGTATGCCGTTGTGGTTTACGGAAAAATGAAGACCCGAAGGTGTGATGATACCCCTCTGGTATTGGATGGGGCTATGCCATACATCCATGCCAGCAGTGCGGGGGTCTTTCTCTTTACTTCTTCTCTGCACAGGACTCTCAGACAATGCGGGAGCTCCGTACGGGACATCGTGGGCTCCCAGACTCTTCATCCAGACGGGAACAGAGTTATCGGGACTTTGAGCCTGAACAGCCCCTGGCAGAAGATCGCTCACCACCAGAGCCGAAGCAAAAGAGAGCCCGCTTTTTAAAAACCAGCCTCGTGAGACAAACCCTCCAACATTGCTTGTAAGTGTTTTTGCCTCCATGGTATGGCCCCCTTTGAAAAATAATGAATGTTTCATTTCAACAACAGCACTTCAGATAAGCGGAAAGCTTATCCAGAATGGTCACGATTTTTTTTCTATCGGGCGAGTAGTAGACCTCTTTGCCGGACCTTTTCCGTAGAAGGAGTCCCCCTCTTTGCAAAATGGCAAGGTGTGTGGAAATGGTGGATTGCCCCAGACCGGAGGCTTCCACCAGCTCTCCCACGCTCTTCTCCTTTCCATTCATGAAAGAAAGCATCAAGTTCTGCCTTGTCTCACTGGCAAGGGCCGAAAGAAAAAGCTGCACCTCTCCATCAATGATATTACATTTCGTCATATCTACATATCTAATAAAAACGATATATTCGGCAAGAGAAAAATTTTGGGAGGAGGGGGCTTTTTGCGGTTCCAGGGTAGGGGTGAACAGTAAGCGCTAATTTATCCCATCTTGCCTGAGTCCGGAGAACGTGTTACTATTTACAGATGGACAGACAAACCAGCAGGAAAGACCACATTACAGCATGGAGAAAAAGCGGCCTCACCCAGAGAGAGTATGCCAGAAACAATGGAATCAACATAAACACCTTTGCATACTGGCTCAGTAAAGACAGGCACTCCGGGAACCAGAGATTTCTGGAAGTGACCCTGCCAGACAGGGGAATCAACGGTAAGTCATTTCTCAGCTTCCACCTCAGACTGGGCTTTCTTCAACTTGAGTATCGGAGAGAGAAAGAGTGATTTTTCGAAACCCTGGATTACTACGTGTGTATATTCGTCCGGGAAGAACAGACATGCGCAAGGCCATCAATGGTCTGAGCATGATCGTTCAGGAGAATATGAAACAGGACCCCTTTGCGGAATCTCTATTTGTGTTCTGTGGGAAGTCCAGAAAACTCATAAAGATTCTATACTGGGATGGGAACGGTTTCTGTCTATGGCAGAAGAGACTGGAAAAAGGAATTTTTCCATGGCCCATGGATGACACCAACGTTACTGAGCTTC
>JBNLFC010000360.1:0-4038 GCA_050305335.1 Leptospirales bacterium | reverse complement strand
ATCAAAATGAAAGATTAACGAATGATCTGCCTTCCATTCGCCATAGATGGTGATACGCCCTACCTGTAGCTCCCGGTCCGCCTCATCCCGGCTCATATAGCGAAAGCGAAACTGCTCCATCACGGGAAGTTGCCTGTCGGTACCCTCTTTTACGATCGCAATACTCCTGCTCCGATGGGCATTCTGAGGAAATGCGAATCCAAGAAGTGTGGCCATTAATATAGGAAATATTAATACCCAGAAAAGCACCTCGGGATCGCGCACGAATTCCCGGGTCTGCATCAACATCAATTGCAAAATGGGATTTCTTCTCACAAAGCTCATAAATTACTCCGAATCAATGATATGTCGCCCCGTAAGATTTAAAAAGAGATCGTCCAGCGACATACGACGTACTTCCAGTCGATCCAGCTTGCCATCGGCATTACCAAATGCGGATATAATCGCCGGGAGAGAATCGCTCATACTCTGCACAATGGCTCTCCCCCGGCCTGTGGACGGATCGAAATTTCCCTCCAGAAGACCCGGTATCAATTTCCATCGATCAGCAATATCAAAACCGTTTTCTTTCACTCCGAACTCAACAACATCGCCACCGCCAAAACGCCCCAGAAGCTCGTTCATAGTTCCCTGAGCAAGGATTTTGCCCCTGTCCAGAATCACAATTCTCTCACAAAGCTGCTCGGCCTCTTCCATATAGTGGGTTGTCAGAATCAACGTAGTGCCACTTTTTTTTAGAGTTCTGAGTATTTCCCAGATCTCACGTCTTGCCACCGGGTCCAGACCCGTGGTGGGTTCATCCAGTATTAAAAGCTCGGGCCTGTTTACCAGAGCAACGCCCAGTGCCAGTTTCTGTCTTTGTCCCCCTGACAAATTACGAACCTGGGCGCGCTCTTTACCGGAGAGACCAATGAGATTTGCAAGATACTCTGATTCAAACGTCTGGCATGAGAAAAAACTGGCAAATAGATCCAGAGTCTCCATAACGGTGAGCTTATCCATAAATTTTGTCTCCTGCAAGGAGAGGCCTAGATGCTCACGTATAGTATGCGTATTGCCGTTCCACTTTTTCTGAAAAACGAGAATTTCGCCTGAGTCAGGATCCTTCATACCCTCTATCATCTCCACAAGAGTCGTTTTACCGGCACCATTGGGCCCCAGTAGAGCCACCGACTCACCCACCGCAATAGCAAGGTCCACACCGTTTATGGCAATCTCTTTGCCATAGCGCTTCACCACTCCGCTCATCTCTATTACACTGTTTTGCATTTTTCTACCACCCCCGTCTGGCCTGGAGCACCCGCAATAGACCAATCTACCAGGTGTGAGAGAAAGCCGCCACTTTGAAATGAAATGATCCTGCTGGAACCATGGAGATTTCTTGTAGTGCAGGATCGCGAGATGCGATATGATTCTCCATACATTCAGCATATGATCAAAAACATGAAACAATTACCCGAAGACGTCGCGGATATGTATCTGGGCAAATATAAAGAATTCCAGGAAGTAGACTATCGATTGATGGAAGAGGTAATCTCCTGGATATGAAACTTCTAGCAATCAACGGTAGCCCACGAAAAAAAATACTACCACGCTGCTCCCGCACTCCGCCCGGGGAGCGGCAGCGCGTGGGGCAGAGGTGGAGTTGCTTTACAGCTTTGACACCTATCAGTCCGATGACGATTCACGATCCGTTGCAGATAGATGTGATTGGGAAAATAAGTTGCAGAACAGAGAAAAACAATTCCCACGGGATTGTCAGAAAGCCTATGACCGGGAAGGCGATTGATGGAAGTTGCAAGCACCCCGGATCTGACAGGAGGCATTTCATGAGAGGAATCGTTGATTTATTCAGACGATATACAACCGGCAAAAAGGTAATCATTCTTCTCCTTTTCACTCTGCTGGCAGAGGCAGCCTTTACCTATAGTAACTCTATTTTTTCTGGAATTACTGGATTTCCTGCAACCCTGGATATGACTTTTTTCTATTCCTTAGAATTCGCTCAAAGCTATTTTGCAACAATGCCTCCTGCCGGCAAAGAACACTACCTCCGCTGGTTTGCAACCATAGATGTGATATTTCCCATTCTTTACAGCCTCCTTTTCTCCTCATTTGTGACTTATCTGTTAAAAAGGAAAAGAATTGAAAAATCAAGATGGGAGCTTTTGATTTTTTTTCCTTTTCTTCCCATGGTCTTTGACTATATGGAAAATATTACTTCCATTCTGCTATTGATAGATTACACGGCATATGCCCCCTTTTTACTCCCGATGTTGATAGTATCTTCCTGGACAAAATGGGCCAGTGCATTCGCAGGATCGATTCTGCTGGCTATGCTGCTCTTTGCAAAAAAGAGAGACCTCTAAAAAAATGGCGTTGATTCATTGAATCGTTGCGTCGATTTTCACAATAGCGTCCTGAGTTGGACAGCAGTGTCATATTGGAGGCGCAAATGTCATTGGTCGGTTTGTTCAAACCAATCTTTTTGAAGTCAATTCCCCAGGGAGCCGCCACACAATGCTACGTAGCAGTTCATCCCGATGTCGCATCACTCTCAGGTAACTACTTTGTCGATTGCAATGTCAAACAACCTCGTCAGGATGCACTGAACCAGCAGACCGCTACCAGACTCTGGGAAATATCAGAAAAGATAGCGGTAGAACTGACATGAAAAATGGAGTCCACAAAAAGGACCGACTCAATTTATTCATCGACAGATCCCTTTCCAGCACAACTTCGACCACCGATCAAAATATCAAGAGTGGCCGGGTGGAATTGCGGCTACCATGTGATTTGAAGGAAAGCAATTTTATAGAGAGCCTCTACCACAGCAGAGAAATCGAGAGCGAAAAAGTATCCGTTCGATCCATAACGCTATGCAAAGGTGTATGGATCTTCATAGCAGAAACCAGTAATCCTCCATAATCTCCGCCAGCAGCCAGGACCAGATCATCGAACGATACTCTCTGGCGACTATCCGAGGTAATTTGCTGAATTCCCTCTAGCGCCTGACGATCCTGAAACATTACACGCACTCGCCATCGATCCCCCAGCTTTCTGGAATAGCTCAGCATCCAGATGGCAGATCGACTCTTCATTCGACTCTTCACTCGATCAGTCTGTGGAAGAGTGGCAGCCAGATCCATGATCGTCAATGGTCCACCGTACATCATAAAGTTAAACTTGTTGTATTCTGAGCTGTCAGATTCTCGAAGGTAGTCCCCTTCCATCCAGAGGCTACTCTCCACACCCAGACCGGCGCGCAAAACGTTCACCGAATTCCAATCAACTCTGTAATAGATTCCCAATCCAGCATAAACACCGTTTTGCGTATAAGAGAGATCGTAGCTCCCTATCGGTCCGGTGTAACTGTTGTTTGAGCTGCCGGATATTCCAGAAACCACAGTAGAATTCACAGAGCCCATCACCTCACCCGTAGATTCAACCTGATCACGCCTGTACGCAATAGAAGGTCTAATGGAGAATCCGGGTGTTTTGAATCCAAACACCTCCGGCACAGGAAAAGATTCCTGATACGCGAGGGAGGTTCTAGCAGTTCTTGATCGTTTCGGAGTAAAGAGGTGTAGCTCATAACCCCATCGGGTTTCATTGTAGTAGTCATAGTGGTAGGGAGCCTGCGCGGAGGCTGCCAGGTGACTGTTTCCTGAAAAACGACTTTCCATGTGCGAGAAGGAGAGATCGCTCCTGCGGCTCTGCCCCGGAGCCTGACGTTGCCACCCAATGACAAAACCTGGAACAATGATAGATTTCTCTTTATCAGACAACCGTGCAAGGAGCACACCCGAGGCTCCATTTCTCACTGATTGCATATTCTCAATTTGCTGAACGGTTCTGGAAGGTGCCGCCTGCCAGATTGCCAGGCCACCCGATAAATAGAACCGATGATCGGAAGTTGGACTTGAGGTTACGTTGTTTTTACTCACTCCGTCATCGACTTCTGCAGAGAGTGTAACTCCAGCTGAAAGGAGAACAAAAAGTAGGAGCAGGGCTGATAAACGGAAGATCACGTAAAGA
>JBNLFC010000359.1:3752-4040 GCA_050305335.1 Leptospirales bacterium | reverse complement strand
TTGTGGCCGTAGAGAGCGCTTCCCGATACATCTGGACTATTTTTTTTAACTTTCCTCCTGCTTCAGCTTTCTCCGGGTTATCTTTCAGGACGTGTCTGGCTACTGCATCTTCAGCATTTCGCATTAATTCGCGAACAATTTCAAGGACTGGATCCTTCCAGTACAGTCGGTCGATATGAGCGAGGCATTGGGAGACAATACCCCGGACAAAGAACTCCTCCGGACTGTCCAGTCTTTTGAGGCGAAGTTCCACCTGTTTATGATCCAGTAATTTTTCCAGGAGTTTTC
>JBNLFC010000359.1:0-3742 GCA_050305335.1 Leptospirales bacterium | reverse complement strand
TTGTATTTGTAGATCCATCTTTTTATATCAAAGCAGATTTTAAAACCGTCCATAGTTATCCTCAGTCAACTCTACAGTGACGGTTTGATTCTGCTGTAGTTGCCTGGTTCGATATGAATCATCATTCACTAAATTTGATCTGGTTTTTGTCAAATGAATATGGGTGAGACTCTGTCGATTTCACTCCAGTTACCCATATGCCAGAGGCTACAAGAAGGGTATACTGTATGCATCAGTTCTTGATGCGAATTGCGGGAAGGAAGCAAAGACTCTGTAATACATCGAATGGTTTTCTCGTGTCTTTACGATTTTGTACGTTATTTGACTTTAGTGCGGTGCATGTATTGCAGGTCAGGTTTTCCGTGCAGAAATAATGGGTCCAGACAAACATGTGCTGAAGCGGTGCTAAGAGCAGTCCAAAAGAACTTTCATAAAAGAGACCCGGGTGGTAAAGTGCGAGCAAAACCAGCGTGTACATAGAGTTGGGGACGAATCGAAAAGCGCCTCTCCCTTCCAGGGGTTTTTGCCTGACCTCCATTCTAAAGTGGTCGGATCCCATTGCCCGATTCACACCAAAGTAAAAGAAAACCGAATAGACTCCCCAGAAGAGGGCAATCCAGAACTGCACAAAGCCGACAGAAATCCACGAGATAGCCGTCCACAGGTAAAGGTCCATTCCTGCAAAGGTCCTGTCAGAGTCCTCTTCCATCCCGATCAGATAGACCACGATAAAGCTCAGGGCGAGGTAGATCAAGATATGATATTGCTGTCGGTAAAGTAATGGTTTCATAGAGAAGCACTCTTTACATGAGGAAAATAAGACTGAAGAAAATCTGACTCAAAGACAATCTTCCGTGAAAAAAATGAGTCCACTGAAATGAATTTGATTTCCGGGATTTACCATTTGAAGTTGTTCTGGTTCATTTCAAACAAGACCAGGGTGTCATACTGATTGTTCAAAGCGGAGTGGATTATGCAAAACAGAGCAGTTCTCATTGGAGTCGTCGCAATTGCGCTGGTGGGAGCAGGCGTTGCGTTTATGGGAGGCGGTTTTTTTTCGTTCCACGGGGCATCTGTCGCTCCAGATTCCAGGAGTCTGGAATGTGGTCGTGATCTTCAGGGAGCCCTCCAGGCATTCAAACAGAAGATGGATATGCCCTTTGAAGTTGGTCCGGAAGATTACAGAGCGATTTTTGAGACCGGTGAAATTGAAAAAGAATACTACCGGGATGGCGTGAAAATTGGCGCCTCTTTTCAGCTGGAAAAATCCGATTCAGGATGCTCGTTAACCTTTTATAAGAGGAGTCGATCTGAACCCGGTTCTTATAAAAGTACATCGGGCAATTACGGAAGCGTTGCCCTGTCGGTATGCAAATGTGCTGATTGAAAATCCTGTGGACCAATCGGCTCCATGGGATTTTCTGGAAGGGGTTTCACAAAGGCTGGAAGCGGCCAGCCTTTGCGTTAATCAGAAGTACTTTCTTAATCGCGTTGTTTGCGCTTATCGAATTTTTTCTGGAAGATCCTTATTTCCTTGTGAATGGATTTCCATTTCGCTTTGCTGTTTGTCCCTTTTTTACGAACCTGGCGAAAGGACTCTCCTTCGCTTTTGAGCAGACGGTATTGTTCCAGATCTTTCTTGTAAATTACTCCATCTTCCACTGCCTCTCTGACGGCACATCCGGGCTCTCTCTCATGTGTGCAATTGCTAAAATGACAGTTCCGGGCAAGATCCACAATGCTTTCAAAAATCCAATCCAGCGACTCTCCAGTATCAATCAAACCTACCTCTCTCAAGCCCGGTTGATCCACCAGAATGAAGCCCCGGGGAGAGCAGATCATTTCACGGCGTGCGGTGGTATGGCGCCCCTTCGCGTCCTTCTTGCGCACTTCTGTTGTAGAAAGTTTCTCTCCCGACAGAGCATTGATTAGTGTGGACTTTCCTGCTCCTGAGGATCCTATCAAGGCATAACTTTTGTTGCTTTCCAGTTTTGCATAGAGAGCATCCAGCGCCCGGGGATCAGTGGCGTTGGCCTGTAACAGAATGAGCGGCACATGACCCAGAGAATCTTGCACCTGTTTTTTATATATCTCCGGATCTGTCACAAGGTCGATTTTGTTTAAAACGATAAGAGAATTCATGTTCCCCGCTTTCGCGAGAAGCATATAACGTCGAATTCGTTCTACGCTGAAGTCCTCGTCCAGGGCTGTTACGATGACGAGACAATCCACATTGGCCACAAGAAAGGCTTTTTTGCCTTTTGCCCCTGCATCACGGCGAACAAACACCGATGAACGAGGTAAAACTTTTTCCAGAAGGACGTTGGACTCGTCTACACTTCGCACCAGAAGCCAGTCTCCTGTGATAGGAAGTGCTCCTTCCTCTTGCTGGCTGTAATAGAAATGGCCCGGAATAAAAAGCGTAGATCTGCCATGGGCATGAATCACATGGCATGTTTCTCCTGATCCACTGATCACCCGTGCCACGAGAAGTTCGGCGGTTTCAGTGGATGGAAGTTCTTTTTTTAAGGTTTCAGGAAAGGTGGAAAGAATGTGGCTATAGCAAAGGTTTTCATTGAAAGTCATGATGGTGATCTCCAGACATATGTATAACGCCCCACAGCATGTGGATTTGCGGAGCGTTTAAAACATCCGCCCCGTCAGGGCGCAGATGGAATGGTATCAGGAGAATTAAACAATCATACTTCGTGCTCTGATATTAGAGTATCAGAGCTCTGATTCATGTCAATGAAAAAGCCAGGGAGGAGAACTGGACTGCGCTAATATCAACAACAGCCGGAAGCTGTCGAACCTGTAGAACAGCCGCAAACCGGTTCACCGCCTGTGATCATACTATGAATCAGGGCCGAAGCGCATCCAACTCCAGATCTCACATGGATTGCGCCTGATTCACAATTTAACTGGCAGGCGCCGCACTCCATACAGAGATCGGAATCGGTAATGGCAGCTTTGCGATTTTGCATCACGAAGACTCCATGGGGACAGACCTCCACACACAGACGACATCCGGTGCAGAGTTCCCCGTTGTATTGAAGGTCGGCGGCGTTTTTCAAATATTTCATAGAATTCCCCAGACTTGAACTTTGTAAAGAATTGTAAGAAATCCGCCCAGGAGAACCAGGACGGAATAGATCGGAACAGCCAGTCGCAACTCCTTTTCCACGCCTGAGACACCTGTGTAGGTTGTGGAGCCGGTAAATTGTAGTGCAATGTAGGAACTCAACGCCGGAAACAGAAGGAAGAGCGCTCCGTGAAGGGTAGGGGGAATGTCAAATCCTCCAGAAATCCATGAAAGAAGCCCGAGGGCGAGCGCATGAAACACAAAGCCCATGATCCAGCCTTTTATGGCAAAGGAGCGAAATGGGATGAATGGTAGAAAGAGTGGCGTCGCTACGGCGCCGGAAAAGATAGAAACCAATGTGAGAAGGATGAGAGGCAAGCCACCATTCCATGCATCGCGAAAGAGAATGCCAGCGGGTTGCAATCCGGCAAAAAGAAGGATGCTCAAAGCGACTATAGGAAATTTTCTCATAGCCGGAATCCACTCCATGGGAGTGAGCACAAGACGATCCATCATAGTGAACGGAACACGTCGCATAGTCTCAGTTTTCTTGTATCCGCGTTCGATATACTCTCCGATGTTTTTCGCATCCACAGGCCCGTACAGGACTCGAAAACCGCTCTCCTTTTTCACCCGGGGAGCATCTACTCCCACTGCCCC
>JBNLFC010000358.1:0-4053 GCA_050305335.1 Leptospirales bacterium | reverse complement strand
CTTCGGGTGGCCGGTAAGTTCGCGAGATCTCAACGGAGATGGCTATGAAGACCTTGTGGCTGTGGCATATCCTTACAACTCGATTACTGGTCGCGTGTCCCTATTTCATTCGCAGGGAGGCAATGGTATTTCTGCAACGGCAGCTACGGGTGCTGATACTACTATCACTGGAGAAGGAACGGGCGATCGTTTTGGCTGGTCTTTTGGATTGTGATTGCAGCGGGGAATGGTAGCGCCAGGTGGGCGGTTCGGGTGTGGGTTTTTGCAGGGACATGGGTTGGCATTTTCTACTATACTGCAAGGGTGTGACGTTTTGGTTGACCGGTTGACGCCCTTGTGTTAAGGGCGACGGGAGTGCTGGCGGCCGGGTCCGAATTTGGAGGCCTTGAACTACCCCGCCAACCGCTCCCCCCTCCCACACGGGGGCGATCTGTGTCTTGAGATAGCATTTCTGGATAAGCAACGGACGATTGTCGCGGGGTCTCTCTAGACCTTGATTCCAGATAGAGTGGGGAGTGTTTCCGGGGTTCGATTCCCGTCTAAAAGAGTTGCCCTTCCGAGAGTGTACTCCTAGTATAGCAGTATGAAAACTACTCTGGATATTCCGGTAGAGCTGTTGAATGATGTTCAGAAATACAGCTCTCACAACACGCGGAAGGATGCTGTGATTACGGCACTCAGTGAGTATGTGGAAAGAAAGAAGATGGCTGAACTGGTGCAGTTGAAGGGGAGTATGAAAACCCTCATCAGTCAGCAAGAACTCACGGAACTGCGAAAGGGGATCTGATGTTTTTGATCGATACTTCCCTCTGGATTGAGTTTCTCAGGAACAAAGGAAATCCTGTGCATCAGCAGAGGGTTGAGACACTGTTGGTAGAGGGGAACGCCCGGATTGCGGCTCCAGTTTTAATCGAGCTCTGGAACGGTGTAAAGGGCAAGGAAGAGAGGTCGAGGATATCGGCCATTCAAGACGCCGTGCCGGAGCTAAAGTGCACGGACGAGGTGTTTGCCCTCAGTTATCAGATGGCTGATAGAGCCAGGGGGGCAGGGCTCAGCATCCCGGCCATCGATATCTTGATTTTCTCCATTGCCAGGTTTTATGGTGCCCGACTGGAGTCGCTGGATCTTCATTTTAAAAAACTGGATGAGAAGATTGGTGGAATAGATTAATGGATGAAATGTGAGTTTGTCAGGTGAGTGGGGCCGGGTGCAGTTTTTTTGCAAGGACGTGGGTTGGTATTTTCTATTATACTGCAAGGGTGTGACATTCTGGTTGACCGGTTGGTGTTTTTGTGTTAAGGGCGACGGGAGTGCTGGCAGCCGGGTCCGAATTATAGGGCCTTGAACTACCCCACCAACCGTTCCCCCCTCCCACACGGGGGCGATCTGTGCATTTTCTGATCAGGAGCGCTGTTGGATTCACTGGATTATTTGAGATTTTCCCTTTTTGTTTCGCTGCTACTGGCAGGGATCGGTTTTTTTGTTAAAAAGCCTCCTGCTAGATGGTCTATTTTTCCTTATCTTTCGGCTCTTTTTTTTGTTTCTTTTTATGTTTTCTTCGCTTTGCAGAAGAGTAGTAATGTACGTTATACGTTTCTCGTTCTGTTTTTGCCACCCGCTTTGATTTTTTTTCTCCAACGATTGAGTTTTTTTCAGGTTCACCTGAGCCATCCCATGCGGACGCTTTTTCTTTTTGTTGTGTTGATTTTTCCCCAGCTCTCTTTGTTTCAGGGGCCATCTGCGGTGGTTACTCTGGGTTACTCTTACTTTTTGTTGCGTCTCTTCGATGCTCTGAACGTCTCACAGGTCGGGAGGACTCAGTCTGCAGCAGGAGCGCTTCTTCAGAGCACGGCCTTCCCCACGCTTCCTTCCGGCCCCATTCTTTTGCAGGGCCAGTTCAGCGTGCAGGTCCGGCCTTTTTCTCTGCGCTCTGCCTTTTACAGAAGAGGTGTGTTTCTTCTTATACTGGGTGTTGTTAAAATTTTTGTAGTAGTCCCTATGGTGGATCATTATTTGACCAGCGGTCTTTTGCACCCTCTTTCATTTTCCCTCTTTACTTTCAAAAACATTCTGGTAACAGGCTTCTACCATTATGTAAAGCTCTATACGGAGTTTTCTGGATATACGGATCTGGTGGTGGCTCTTTCTGCCTTTCTGGGGCTGAAGATCCGTCACAATTTTCTCTACCCCTACCTGGCCGTTTCTTTGCGGGATTTCTGGCGCAGGTGGCATAGAACTCTCTATGGATTCATGCTGCGACATATCTATTTGCCTATGGGCGGCAGGGGAAATCGGCGTTTGATCCATGGACGTAACGTATTTGCTGCTTTTATTTTAATAGGAGTCTGGCATGGTCTCTCTTTTCATTTTTTTTTCTGGGGACTTAGCCATGGTGCCTATCTATTAATGGAATTTTACCTGATTTTGCCTCTGGTGAAGAGGTTTCCATCTCTTCGTTTTGGCCAGTATTTCCTGACCCAACTTTTTGTGCTTTTGAGCTGGGTGATTTTTTTCTATCAGTAGGTTCTACAGATTGCGGACAATTTATGATGGGTGATGCCAGAAGAAATATAAAATCGAAAAGGGGGAGCTTTCGCCTTTACTACGTGATTCCCTTTCTTCTGGGTCTGTTGCTGGGCATGGCTCTTTTTGTGGCACTCACCTATAAAGAGGCCGGGCCTGACTATCACTTCATTTATGAGGGGTTCTAGCCATGTTCCGTCTGGAGATTCGATTATTGAGAAGCACTGCAATGGCCTGGTTTGCCGCGGGTGCATTGGTGGGACTTGTTTTTATCTCGCCTATCGTGTTTTCTTTGTATCTATGGATCCTGGCCAGAAGCTGGACCTTTCCTCTTTTCCCTGTGGCATCTGGAGACTACATCTCAATGAGGATCACAGATCCGGAATTGAATTTTAGCCTGCGACATGTTCTAAACGAAGGAATGCCTCTGGTGATCGGTAGCTCCGAGATGCGTCCCATAGATGGCCATGAAGGGCTTGACCATTACATTACCCGGTGTATGGGTTCCCCAAAAAAAACTGTGGAATTTTTACATCCCGAGGCTTCGGCTATCTTTCGTGCGGTGATGCTACTGGAACGCGTAAATCCTGGGAAAGAGGCCATTCATTTAGTCGTTCTTTCTAACATCCACTATGCACTGCATGGCAGTGATAGATATCCTCCTCTGGAGCTCTATTTTTACAATCAGGAGGCTATCCGTTATCGGGCTGCTTCTCAGCCTGGCTCGAAGCTGGCAATGATGAAGCACTATGGTGAAGAGCTACGTTCTATGAACAATCTTTCTATTTCTCCTTTTCATCTTTTTTTAAAGTTGCGGGTAATGGAGATATCCATTCTGCGAGATCGTATGGGGCGCACTCTTGTGCAACCTGTGCGCAATCTTCTTTTTTATGATGGCCGCCGAAATGAAAAAAGACCTTCCAGTGATGCCACGTTCAATGCTGAGTGGGGCGTTATGGAGCAGTTTATTCCACCTGCGCCAACTACCACAGTTTTCAAAAAAGAAAAAGAGATCTATTCCAGGGGAGAGATTACACCTTTTGAAGTTTCTCTGCAGCTTCTGTCAAAAGAGTCTCGAAAACTTGCTCCGGGAAGCAGGATTGATTTGCTCCTCCTTCCTATAAACGTAAAATATTTCAGCAAATTGGGGGTCGATCCATTACGTCTGGAAAAAGAGCGACTGCGAATCGCTCGACTGCAGGCAGGGAGATCTCCTGTTATTCAGATAAAAAATTTGCATTACCCGCAAGCGGAACGCGATTTTTACGACTCTATTCATTGGAGCGATTCCGGGCGAAACAGGCTGGCAAAAAAAATTTGTGAAGCTGTGCAAGGTGATCGATAACTACTTTTTTTCTGTGGATGTCCTGATTTCCTGGTTTTTTGCGGTGGGTTTCGTGATTTTTTTACCCCACCTCTTAAAAAATAGGATAAGAGCTATGCTGGAGATGCTTTAAATACCCTAGTTTTTATGACCCATAAATCCACCTCACTTGCAGCTGAAAACGCATCCCCTTTTCTAGATCGGAA
>JBNLFC010000357.1:0-4053 GCA_050305335.1 Leptospirales bacterium | reverse complement strand
TGGAGTGCTGGGTAGCGGAACCGCTGCAGAGAAGACGGATGCAAACGATCAGGCAACATTTCGAGACCTTTTAACGGCAGACCTGGAAGGGGTGAAAAAATGTCGTTCAAAAGCAAAAGACAGGGCTGCTCTACGCTATTGTGTGCGATCCGAAGTTTCCCGCTGGAGCCGAATGGGGGATAAAAAACTGGATCTTCTACTTGCTCTTTCCGAACGACGCACCCGAGATTTTGCCGGCCAGTTGATCAATATTCTCTTTCAACACTATGTAATCTTAAAACAACCTTTGAAGGTGGATGACTTTACCGGCAGTAGAGTCATGGTGCGCAACATCAATACAGGGAGCGAGTCCAGAGATGATCAACTGCCGTACGATCACGTGATATACAGGACAAGACTTTTTTCAGCGAGCATCGCCAATCAGTTCGACGAAGTTGCAGCCGAAAACATGCCTCATTTGAACAGGGAGCTACGAGAAGCGTTAGTGTATCTTTCCAGGAGATATCTTTACTACCTTCACGGATCCAGATATAGTGAGGAGGAAACTCAAAAAATCAGAAAAGCCGCTGTTCAGCAGGTCACTGTTCCCATTGCAAGGGTCAATCGCGGCGACCTTTTAATCAAAAAAGACGAGGTGATCACCGACGAAAAAATGGAGGCTTTGCGGTATTATGATCAGGCACAGTTGAAGGATAAGATTCGTCGAGCAGCAGCCATTTTTATCGAGCAGATACTTGTTTTCGCGCTGATTCTCTATTTTGCATTCCGGTTCGGTTTCAAAAGCCTGAGCGATGTGAGTTCCAATTTAATAATTTTTCTGGTAATATGGATTTTTATAGGTGTTCTTTTTTTACTGGGGCGCGTGTGGAATGAACATCTCGACGTTAATGAAGTGACGCATATTTTCGGCTCCTGGGTGCCCATCGGATTTTTTGTGGTCCTGCTTTCGGTTATGTTTGGTGAGGTTTTCACCATTCCGGTGGGTGTTTACATGGCATTTTTGATTTTTGTGGCCAGCAAGTACGATTCTGGTTCTTTGATTGTGGCACTGGGAGAAGCGCTGGTAGGAGCCATTCTGGGCAGTCGTATAAAAAAGCGGGTCCACTTTGTGACCACTGCCCTCTCCGTCACAGGGATCGGTATCGTTGCATTGAGTGCAAGCTATCTCTACTCCCATCGTCCGCTTCTGGGAAATCTTACCGGTTTCGGATTGCTTGCGCCTGGCTACATCAATGCTCTGACAGTCACGCTCTACTCGGGACTACCTACCATGCTGGTCATCGCGGTATTGCCCATTTTTGAGACGTTGTTCAATATTCCTACGCGTTTTAAGTTGCAGGAGTTGTCAGACCCTTCCAATGCTCTTTTGCAGGATCTTTTTCGCAGAGCACCATCTACCTGGACCCATACTCTGATGGTGGCTGCGTTAAGCGAAAATGCCACTGACAAGCTGGGGCTCAACTCTCTCTTAACACGAACCGGTGTCTACTACCATGATATTGGTAAGATGACAAATCCCGGATTCTTTGTGGAGAATCAACATCTGATTCCAAAGCCGGAAAATATCGACTACAACAATCCTGCGCTGGCGGCCAGAGTGATTATGAGCCATGTGACCGATGGTCTGGCACTGGCGCGAGCAGCCCGTCTCCCCAGAGAGGTGATCGCGTTTATTCCGGAACACCATGGCACTTCCACTATGTCTTTCTTCTATCATAAGGCGCTGGAGAAGGAGCGAAAGCGTGTCAACAGGGATGACTTTCGTTACCCTGGACCCAGACCTCGCAGCAAAGAAACTGCCATCGTTATGCTGGCGGATTCGGTCGAAGCTGCCAGCCGGACTCTGGATCGAGTATCTGATCACGCTGTGGATGATATGGTGCAGAAGATCATCAATATTAAACAATCGGAAAACCAGCTGGATGAATCGGGTCTCACTATGGGAGACCTCTCGGTGATCAAAGAAGCTTTTCGGGAGGTGATTCTCAGTAGCCACCATAGCAGACCCGAGTATCCCGATTCCCGCGAAACAAGGCGATTAGAAGCGCAGAAATCGGTCCCCGCTTCCAGGTCGGCTCGAAAGAAGTCGGGCCGGGTAAAAAAAAAGTCCTGAGTAAAAAGCTCAAACGATCGGGGAATCCCGAGCTCCCTTCTGCGAGTGAAACTGCATCACACAGTATATGGATTAATATAATACACCGCATGGATGGGATGCCTGAAGGCCCCGGATTGGAGAAATATGCGCGACGAATTCTTCATGAGGCCAATCAGGTCCGGGGAATCTTTCGCCCCGTGGAGCTTTCCTTGACTATTACCAATGACTCATTTATTAAAAAGCTAAACAATGCGCATCGCAATAAGAACCATGCAACGGATGTGCTGAGCTTTCCATTCAATGATTTTCCGGATCCGATTTCCAGAAGACGAATTCCTTCCAGCATGATTCCTCCTGGTGACTTTCTGCCTCTAGGGGATGTGGTCATCTCTGTGGATACGGCTGCCCATCAGGCAGTAACAATTGGCCATACATTGGAGGATGAGATATTGCGTCTTATGGTGCATGGTATTCTTCACCTGCTGGGCTACGATCATGAGAGATCCAGTAAAGAGAGGGCGCTCATGGAAAAAGAGGAGGATCGGATTCTGGCATTGATTTAAGCACGGTTCGGTCCTTGAGGTCTGTGGGGCGGGTGTAAGCTTCTGTCAGATGAGCAATGATCATTGAAAAAGGAGAGAAGGGGCAGCTCAACTTGGCTCGACGGAATCCCGAAATTATCTCAAGAACCGAGGGAGTGGAATATGAATCAGGAGAACCCGCAGGCCTCTGCGACCAGTGCAATGAGGGGAATTGAGAAACCCTGCCTCCGGTTGCCAGAGCTGACATCATTTCTATCAGCGTTGCTTCTGGCATTGATGATTCAGTTTCTTCCCGGCCGGATACACGCCAGCCCTGATCGGAAATTTGATCTGGAGGCAACCAATGAACGAGAGCTGAAGCAGGCTGCCATTGATTCCCAGTTCAGAGATCCCCAGCTGGACGATCTGCATCATTCGATTTTGCGAGTCATCTCATCCCTTGCAAAGTATAATGAATTCCCATCCGCCATTAGCAATACGGGAGATGTTTTTACAGATGTGGATAAGCGCCGTTTTGTAATGAAGAAGGATGCAGCCGGAAAGAGGTATCTCCGTGTTTATCTAGGAAGCGGAGACGACTCCACAGATCCGTTCAAAAAGAATACTTACACTTACTACGTTTTTGGCTATTTTTACCTTTCTGATGACATGTCAAAACTGGAAAAGGTTCTATTTCAATTTTATCGAGTCAACTTCATAGGTGAGGATCCTCTCTTTCGTGAGGTACGCCAGGTAGTTCACCCTTCCCCGGGCGTTTTGAAGGAATCCGTGGAAGATCAACCTATGCCTGAGGTAGTGGGCAGCAATGACGAACTCAAAGCCCTCTACTTTGCTTCTTCCGTGGCTCCCTCTCCCTTTCAGGAGGAGCTGGATGGAATCCCATCTCCAGATTTTAAGGTAAAGCCTGGCATGGAGGCTCAGGTTAAGGATCCCGTAGAGCCACTCCCCTATCATACGATATTGAAAATGATGGGGGTCTATAAACGTATGCTGTTGCGTAGCAATTACTTATTAAACCGCGAATTGAAAATTCACCTTCTGGAGCGTCCGCAAAAACTTGAAAATGCCCTTGATTTTAACGGTTGATTAAGGTCCGTTGCAGGAAATGGAATAGGGGAGCAAGGTACGGTTCAATTACGTCGGTCCAGCGCCTGGTTCGCCAGAGCATCGGCCATGGCATTTTCCGCCCTTGGCACATGACGAATGTTCCATTTCGGAATCTCTTTTAAAATAGAGAGAGCTTCCTGGTGCATTGTTTTCAGGTGCTCTTTTTTTACTTTATAAGTACCTAGTATTTGCTTCACTACAAGTTCTGAATCCATGCGAATTTCAAGAGAGGCCTGCGGGTTGGTATGGACGACTTCCCGTACCTTTTTTGCCCCCTCTATCAGTGCACGATACTCGGCTTCATTGTTG
>JBNLFC010000356.1:0-4053 GCA_050305335.1 Leptospirales bacterium | reverse complement strand
CATCTTATAGTTGACCTTCATCAGGACCACGGTGACGGCAATGAGAGCATCGGCTCCGTAGGCCAGGGAGCTGCCCGGGTCAGTGAGTATGGTTGCGAAGATCAGTCGAATATCGTTGAGGATGGAGGGGGCTTTTTCTTCTGTGTTTGTACTGGCATGCATTGTTACTATCAATATGATGAGAACGGATGGAGCTACTTTTCCTGCTTGCTCTTATCCGGTTTCTCATCCTCCCTCAACCAGGTGCTCAACGTCCGCGCTGTTTCACGGGGAAAATTGCCAGCCATATGGCGTGCGGCCTGAATCAAATCCTCTTGCTCCGCTCTGGTGAGCTTTTCAGACTCGGGATTAATACCGGCAGGAGGCGTGTCACGCATATTCTTTTTTTGAACACCTTTTTTCAAAGGGGAGGGAGCGATCTTTTTTTTCGATTTCCGGGAAAGGAGGAGAAGAAGCGCCAGAATTATGAGAAAAATAGATAGAATCAGATAGATTATATTGGTAGAAAGCATTTTCTATTGACCCCTGAAGGGCCTTCTCTGTCGAGTATTCCTTATGCTCTCTGAAAAAGAATTCAACGATCTGGCGCTTCTTGCCAGACTGGATCCCGATGATAAAAGTCTACAGGGGCTTAGAAGCGATTTCAACAAGATTCTGGAGTTCGTAGAGAATATCCAGGAGGTGACTGACGAGGTAGTCGCACATAGAGCTCCCAATGAAACTTTCAACGTTACCAGAAAAGACGTGGCGCAGGAGACTTTACCTCTTTCTGCAATTCAATCCATCGCTCCACAATGGGAAGCTGGACACTTTGTAGTTCCGGGAGTGCTGGACCAGGAGCATTGATTCCTGAAAGGAGATGCTGTCCGGATGAACGGCTGGCTTCAGCCGGGTGCGAGGCTCCGGGGGATCTGCCTATTTCGGAGGCCATCAGGGCAAAAGGCAAGCTACAACATTATACATGATTGAAATATATTACGTGGGAACATCGAAAGAATGGCAACTTCAAAAAAAAGCGGAAAAGGTAAACCGAGTTCTGGAAAAGGAAAAACAGAACCACAGAATCCTCCTGCAAAGGCAAAGCCAGTAGCATCTGTCGGGTCGAACGTGCCAGGGGATATTTTCTACCGCACAGCTACGCAGCATAAGGCGGCTCTTGAGAAAGGGGAATACTCGGCTGTAGATCTGTCCAGAAGCTATCTGGAGCGTTCTCAAGCAAAGAAAGATCTGGAAATTTATTTGAGAATGAACGAGGAGAGTATCCTCAAAGCCGCAAGAGAGTCGGATGAGAGGCGTGCTGCAAAAAAACTTCTGGGTCCCATGGATGGTATCCCCGTTGCCATCAAGGATAATATCCTGATACAGGGGGAGAAGACTACATGCGCTTCCCGCATTCTGGAAAACTTTGTCGCTCCATACAATGCTACTGTTATCGAGAAGTTGAAAGCCAGTGGTGCTATCCTCTTCGGTCAGACCAATATGGATGAGTTTGCCATGGGTTCGTCCACAGAGAACTCAGCCTTTCAAATTACAAAAAACCCCTGGAATGCTACAAAAGTACCCGGCGGTTCTTCCGGCGGTTCCGCGGCTGCAGTCGCAGCCAGTACGGTTCCTCTCTCACTTGGCTCTGATACCGGAGGGTCTATACGTCAGCCGGCATCTCTATGCGGGATTGTTGGGTTGAAGCCCACTTACGGGCGAGTTTCCCGGTATGGTCTTGTGGCCTTTGCCTCCAGCCTGGACCAGATCGGTCCCTTCGCAAAGAGCGTGGAAGATGCTGCGCTTCTTATGTCAGTGCTGAACGGATACGATAAACGGGATTCCACATCTCATCCCGATTCGGAGAAAAAGAGGATTGAACCGGATGTTAAGCGACTTTCAGATGTGGAACTTAAAAAACTGCGTGTGGGGCTTCTTATGCCCGACGGGGCAGAAGGTGTTTTTGAAAAGCCTGTCATTGAATCCATTCAAAAAAGCGCTGACTATTTTCGATCAAAAGGTGCAACGGTAGTAGAACTCAAAAGCCGTCTCTGGAAATATGTGATTCCCATCTATTACATTCTGGCCACTGCGGAAGCCTCCAGCAATCTCAGTCGCTATGATGGAGTTCGCTACGGGTTTCGAGAAAAAGAGGCCAAAAACCTGTTGGAGCTTTATGTGAAGAGTCGCACGGAGGGTTTCGGGCCCGAGGTGAAACGTCGTATACTTCTGGGAACCTTTGTACTTTCTTCGGGTTACTACGATGCATATTACCATTCAGCCCAGCGAGCCCGTCGCATCCAGCAACTGGAATATGAGGAGCACTTCAAAAGCGTAGATGTGATCCTTCAAGCAACTTCGCCCACAACAGCCTTTGGAATCGGGGAAAAGGCATCCAATCCGCTGGCCATGTATCAAAGCGACCTTTTAACAATTTCGGTTAACCTTGGTGGGGTGCCGGCCATGAGCATTCCTGCGGGTCTGGACGAAAAAGGTCTGCCGATCGGTATTCAGCTAACAGGCAACTACTTTGATGAGAATCGACTCTTTCAGATTGGGGCGACGATGCTGGACCAGATACCGGGCTTCACTCTGGATTATTCGAAGATATAACTCAAATTTTTAAAAGGCAAGATTTTCCCCCGATGTGTGGGTTGGTACGGTGGTGGGGATAGGACGGGATTTATTTCCCACCGGCTTCTGTGGCGATTCTGGCCCTGTATCACAAATACCCGGATGCGTCCAACCTATCCTGTCACACTTCCATGATAGGATACAATTGGAGAAATATTCGCCTTCCTGCAATCCTCCTTTTTCTAACTAGACCGGTTGCAGGAAAAAAAGTCATATTTATAGCATTTCAGCTTTTTTTACGCTCCAACAATATCAGTCCCACAATGAGCGCCCACACTGTACTGCGCATGGCCATGGCCAGGAGGCTTTCATGCGCAACTGAGTTCGGGTAGATGAATCGGTAACCGGTAATAGTAATTAAGATTGTAAGATTGACCAGAAGAATGCCATTGCTGAGCAATAGACGATAACGTATTTTTTTTAAAATGGCAAAACCCACCAGAAGATTTGCAGGCCCCAAAATTGCCTGACTGATAAGGAGTGGCCAGAATATGACCCAATCAGGAGTTTTCAGTCCCAGGATGGTCGCAAAACTTGCCATGGTGGTAACTACTCCCAGACCCATTGCCAGCAGCCCGGCCAGGTATCTTAAACTCTCTTTTTTCACGGCAGTTCCCCTTCAGTGGTATGAAAAGACAAATCCAGATACCACAGTAAGTATCCGTTCCAGCCCGATCAACTCCTTTGATTCAATCCGCAATCTGGCCATCCATTATTCCGTGCAATTTGTTCAGCCTCTTGCCTCACCTTTTTCCATAAATTGACCGGAGCGATAATCTGTGCGTCAGCTCCCATCCAGAGCACCATGCGCATGGCCCACTCTTCGGTTTCAAAATCAAGTTTCAGCCTGTATCGATGATCAGTAGCAGGAGAGGTTTGCAGTAAGCGCAAAAAGGGAAACCATTGAATGCGTGGCAATTGTGCGGCGCTTACCTCTACCTCCACAACATATTGCGGTATACTCTGTCGATAGCTCTCCCACCATTTTTCCCAATGGCTTCGCAGGTCAAACTGTTCGGGGCGTTTGAACTTTTCTCCGGTAAGCTTAGCGCTTCGAAGATTGGTCGTCCTGAAGGTCCTGTAAGCTTTTCCCTCCCTCGTCACCAGGTACCATATGGTCCCTCTGGCCACCAGTCCCAGAGGCTCTACTCTTCGCGTCATAAGATTTCCTTTCTTATCATACTCAACCAGGAGTGTCTCATTTTTCTCTGCTGCTTCTATAAAGAGAGGGATCAGAGGAGCGGAGTGGATCTTCTGGGGCCAGCTGGAGGTGTCTATATGGACTCTTTGCCGGATGGACTCAGCCTCTTTGCGATAGGCGGTGGGAGTTGAGGCAAGAAGCTTCAGTAGTGCTGATTCAAAATGGTTGCTCATTCCCAGATCAGAAAGGGCACTGGTAGTATAGACCAGAAGGAGGGCTCTCAACTCTTCTATTTTCAA
>JBNLFC010000355.1:0-4056 GCA_050305335.1 Leptospirales bacterium | reverse complement strand
CTCCTCTTCCGCCTGGTCCAGGTGTCGTTGCAGAGAATCGGTGCGAGCCTGCCATTCTCGTTTTTCTATTTCCAGTTCCTGGATCTTTCGTTCCACACGCATATTCAGTTCTGCAAGAGAGCGCTGCTTCTCTTTTTCGAAAAAAGCCAGCTCTTTCGAATGGTCCAATCGTTGACTTCTTACATATCGAGAAAACCTTTTGCGAGCTCTGTTGTATTCCCGTAAGGCCACCTGACGTCGTTGCTGGGTTTTCTTTTTTACTTTCTGGATGAAGTGGTTTACCAAAGCACGCCTCCCGGAGAATTCCATTCTCTATGAAACAACCTCGACGCTTAACCTGCACTTGCAGGTATATGGAAGTTATAAGACGAGCCGCACGGCCTTTTCAATGATCAAAAAATAAAAAAGCCCAGGGGTTAGTCGCACTGCTATGGCAGCAAGAAGGGTGTTTTTAATTAAATAGCATCTTGTTGGGTGAGTTCTTCATTGAATCCAAAGAGTCTGGTGTCTTTTATGCGATCCACATAGAGGATGCCGTTCAGGTGATCGAATTCATGCTGTAAGACCACGGCTTCATAGCCTTCGACAATCGTGTCCTCAAAGTCACCATTTTCATTGTAATATTTGATTCTGATTTTTCTGGAACGTTCGACATAGCCCCGCATTCCAGGGACGGAGAGGCATCCTTCCCAGGAACCCTCGGACGGGCTGTTTAGAATCTCAATTTCTGGATTGATATAGGCTTTTTTTTCGTAGCCTCTGTTCTCTCCATGATCCAGTCCAACCACGAAGATGCGTCGTAATTCGCCAATTTGAGGTGCTGCCAGTCCGGCCCCATCATAGTCTTCCATGGTGTCATACATATCGCGAAGGAGCTTTTTGAGCTCTCTGGATCCCAGGTCGTTTTCAGGCACCGGCAGTGATGTTTCCCTCAATCTTGCGTCACCCATTCGAATTACATTGCGAACGGCCATGAAATCACTCCTTGCAAATAGAAGATCGTTATGAAGCAACCCGGAAGCGGAGAGATCTCCAGGACTGCTTCAGAGTGTAATAATATATCACATTACAAAAGCGATGAATAGAAATTCATCGGATATTCGGCAGAGCGAATACCCCCACTGTAGCCTTTCTTTTTTTTAAAGACCGGTTCTAAATGCAGGGGTGGCTTTGTGCCGTGAAGTAAAAAAAAATTATTTGCGAAATAGATACTGAAAAAAGCCGCGAATTTGTTCGAGCTTTCTTCCCAGAAATGTATCGGATTTTTTTAGAAAATCATGAATCACCTGATTGATCATAGGGGCTGATTCACGATGTGGATTATGTCCAAGGGCCTGGTAACGAATCAGGTGAGAGGAGGGAAGCCTTTCATTTAAGTCAATAGCATGTTGAGGTGCGGTAATCGGGTCCGCATCGCCGATGATGATGGAGGAGCGGACTGTAATCCGATCCAGGTCGTCATTGAGATCCAGAGATCGAAGTTCTTTCATGTATCGCGCAGCAAGTCGCAGAGGCAACACCCGGCGTCGTTTTCTAAAGGTTTCCCGTTTTCGCAATCGTTCGCCCAGAGGATCCTTGATCATGAGGTAGAGGGCCACGCCGGCCGCCGAAAAGGTGGAAGCGATTCGAAACCATGATTCACCGCTGAAATCGAACCTCGGTGCGATAAGTACCATGGAGCGTACTCGCCCCGGTTGACGCATGGCCAATCGTAGCGCAATAACCGTTGCTACTCCATGTGCTACAATTCTAACCGAACTTTTTTCGGAAACCACCAGTTCCTCCAGGCGCATGTAAGTGGCCTCCAGCAGGCTGGTATGGGGTGGAGAAGATATCGGCGCGTTGTGGCCTTCCAGGGAGATGGTGAAGCAGCGAAAAAATTCTTGAAAATAGGGTAATTGAAGCGACCACTCTTCCGGGGCCTCGATGAACCAGTCAGAAAGAAATATCAGTCGAGGTAATCGGCTGCTTTCATCAGGGATAGCCTGGAGCTCACTGGACCGGTTGGATCTATCCATGGGTTTACCGAAGGAATGAGTCGGGGGTATTTGGAGACGAGGGGGATCGAACCCCTGACCTTTTGAATGCCATTCAAACGCTCTCCCAGCTGAGCTACGCCCCCCACTGGAAACGAGATTATTCCCCATGAGCATGGGAAATAAAACCCAAAAAAATCATAAGTCCTGTTTACCTCCAATCTGTCAAATAAAAGAATGAATAAGAACCCCTTTTTCTCCCGATGTTGAAGGTAGCACCATTGCATATCCAGGTTCTGGAGCAAAAAGTTGTTTGCAGGGATGAGTGGAATTATTCCAGGATTATTATAATCCCTGGAGGGATCTTAACAAAGGTGGCCTCAACCTGAAGGGGGCAAAATATATTTCATGCTCAGTGGAGAGAAAATAATGCAGGGAAGTTTTGAAACTCCTTTGAGTTAAAGATAGACAGGGTTTTTAGATTGGATCTAATTTCATACATAATCATACTCTTTTTTCTCACCGTAGTTTCCATCAGCGGACTCTATTTCTTTATGAGCATCATGGGTCCCCGCAGACTGGAAGAGATTCAGAAGCTGATTGATGCCGGCCGTATTAGAGAGGCTATTGGACATCTGGAAAAGCTTCTGGAGAAAGATGAGCGCAATATGAAAGCGCGTTATCTGCTGGCTCTTTCTCATAAAAAAGATGGCAATCATCCTGCAGCCGTTCTGGAGTTTCGCCAGTGCATCAAGGTGGGAAGGTTCGGACCTGAAGTACCGGAAATTCAGGTTCGAAAAGAACTGGGAGAATCATTGATTCAGGTCGGGAATCGAAACGAAGCAAAAAACGAATTCATCATTCTCACAACCATCCAGCCGGACAATTATGAGAACTACTACCAGGTGGGAAAACTCTTCTACGGTGCGGGTGTCTACTCCAAAGCCATTCACTTTTTACAAAAAGCGACTCAATTGAACGGAAACCATGGTGACTCTCTGGCCCTTCTGGGACAGGCCCAATTTCACATAGGCGCGTACCAGGATGCCAGAAATACGTTAAGCCGTGCTGTTCAGTTAAAGTCAGATCAGAAAACGGCACGATACTATTTTGGCCTCGCATTGAGGTTCACGGGAGACCTTGAATGGGCCTTGAAGGAGCTGGAAAAGGCGGAAAAAGAGGAGTCCATTCGCGACAAAGTCCTCCTGGCCAAAGGCATGGTACTGATAGATCAGGAAAACTATCCAATGGCCATAGCAGAACTGGAAAAGGGACTGAAAGCCACTTCATCAAACGGAGAAACGGCCATTCAGATTCGATATCTCATTGGACTTGCCTCAGAAAAAAATAGAGACATTCACAAAGCCATTGAGCACTGGGAACAGATCGATAAATATAGGCCTGGCTATCGTGATGTGAAAGAAAAGCTGCGTCAATACTCCGAGTTCAAAACCGATGACTCCATGAAAGATTTTATGATCGCCAGTGCGGCACAGTTTGAAGGGATATGCCGCCGAATCGTAGAAAGCCTCCACTTCAGTATCACTCAGATCAATCTGGTAAGCGATTCCAAGCTCTACGTTCTTGCCTCCGAAGAGGATAAGCTGCAGATTGGTGCTCGCAACAAGTTCACCCTTTTCTGGATTCAGCGTGATATGAATGCAATCACCGATGGCCAGATCAGAGATTTTCAGGTCCGCATGAGAGAGAACAATGCCGGGAAAGGAATCATAATAACAACCGGTGAATTTACTCCTGGCGCCATAAATTTTGCTGGATCTCGCCCCCTGGATATTTATGATTCAGCCAGAACGACTGAACTATTACGCTCCCTTGAACAGTAGCTGGAAGTGTTGCTGGATCTTGAAAGAGTGAGGGTGAATTGGAATAACGTTTTTACATGCTCCAGGGTACTTCTGAAAATTATAGTTCCCGACGAGTTTGTGGCTGGGAGCATTATTGCCAAGCCCCCTTCATGGAGGAATATTGCCACTGCTCTCAAACACAAGAGGGTGCACATGTCTATTTCAGACTTGATCACCTCTCTTGATGTTGAGGAGAAAGCTCGGGCCAAGAACGG
>JBNLFC010000354.1:0-4057 GCA_050305335.1 Leptospirales bacterium | reverse complement strand
CATTGATATAAAAAGATACCATAAAAGGCTTGACCTCGTTCCATGGAAAACGACCGAGAATAGAGCGTGAGATAAAAAGGGGTAATGAAAAACATGCGATTCAAATGCTTCTGCTTCTCGTCGCCAAATGAGTAGTCTCCATAGAAAGGAAACAGGATCAATCTACGTATATGCGGCGAATTCACACGGTCGTATTGAAAAAGGAACCAGAGAAGCCGCATACTGAAGGAGTCGCGCACAGAGTCCCAACCCCATGAGAAGAGGGGCCAGAGGACTGTATAGGCCTTCAGGTTTCCGGAGTCCGACCATTTGGTGCCGAAGAGAGGGAAAAAAAAGAAAAAGTGCCTGGGATCTTTTTTGTCCATGTCTTCGGATCCCCATTGAAAAAAGGGCCAGAGAATGGTCCTGCGATCGTATTTGCCGTCATGAATTTTATGGGAATAGACAAATAATAACCTGAATTCATGACGACCGTCCCCTTCGCCATACATGGTCAGGGGCCAGAGAATGGAGTGGGCATGAAAATTTTTATAACTCCAGCCGGTATAAAGAGGCCACAGGAAAAACCGAATTTCACTCCACGAGAGTTTGTCCCTCCATTTCCCGATGATGGGAAAAACTCCGGCATAGGACTCTTCTTTACTATCTCCGGATCCCCAGATGAAGGGGGGTAAAATCCAATCATGATCCCCCCCCTCCTGGACATGGTAACGACTATCCCCGGTAAAAATATCAAGAATGCTCCACCGGCCCCAGCGATAATTCCCATTCCAGTAGAAAATCGGATAGAGGATCGAGCGATAGTGACTATCACGTTCGGCGTTATAATAAGAAGAAAAAAGCGGCACAATGGGCCTGAAGATCCGCTCGGTCTCTAAGGGAGTCTTTGTGGATTCATAGAGGAAAAGAAACTCCCGATATTCACGCACTGCCCCCCCCTCAATGCTCACCGGCGGCTTTGCCCACAGGGTTGCCGGAAGGAGCAGAATAAAAAAGATCGAATATCGTATCCTCATGATTGATCCGTATCCATAACATCGATCCGGAGACCCCTGTTTGTGACCCCTTTTTTTGCTCGACGCCGGGGTCATGCCTCCTATTTTTTCCCGGAATTTACAAAAGTCTGAATTTATGAACACAAGACCCTCATATTCGCTCTCGAATCCCTTTGTGGAGCCCGACGAACTGGCCGAAAAAGTGCCAGCGACAAGCCATACAACCTATGAAGCAGCCCTTGAAATGGGTGCTGAATTACTGGAAAAACCCCGTCAGGGCGGTGGTCCATCCAGAGTATTGGTCCAGCATTCCAAAGACCGAATGACGGTCTTCGAACGTATTAAGGTCCTGACAGACCAGGAGCCCAACATCACTTACCAGAACTGGGGCCCTAATCTGGATGGTGCCAGCATTGTCACAGGCATTCTCCGAATAGGCAACAGAGATGTAGCGGTTTATGGCCATGATTTTACCAATCGGGCTGGCTCCATGGACTCCACCAACGGAGAGAAGATCGCACGACTGCTCTATATGGCGGCAGAACATGGCATACCTGTGATCGGTATGAACGACTCGGCCGGCGCCTATGTCCCGGCAGGTGTAGGCGGCCTCGATGGCTATGCTGAAGCATTCTGTGCTCATCGAAAAATCTCCGGTGTAGTTCCCTCCCTCTCCTTGATGTTCGGTTTTAACGCTGGTGGAGGAGCATATCTCCCACGCCAGGGCTCCTTTATGATCCAGCATGAAGGTACTTTCTTTGGACTGACCGGTCCCGGTGTGGTCAGAGAAGTGCTGGGAGAAGATGTTACGCCCGACCAGCTGGGAGGCCCTGGAGTTCATGGCCAGAGTGGAGTAGTAGATCTGGTGGCAAAGGATGAATTGGGCTCGCTTCGTCTGGCCCTGCGACTCCTTTCTTATATACCCGACAACAACCACTCCTTTGCCCCTTTTCACTCCACCAATGATCCGGTAGACCGCCTCACATTCGAAGAAGATATCTTACTGAGAAAGACCTTCAACAGTTCCACGGGATTCAATACTCCCTTCGATATCACCCTTTTGATACAACAGATTACCGATCACGGTGAGTATTTCGAACTTCAACCACAGAGGGCTCGCAACGTGATCACCGCTTTTGGGAGAATCGGTGGCAACGTAGTGGGAATTCTGGCAAATAATTCTGCCATCGCATCCGGTCAGATTGACATTGCTGCAGCCAATAAAGCAGCTCGGTTCATCCGTTTTGCCAATATTTACAATATTCCGGTTATTTTCCTGGAAGATACCACAGGTTTTGTTCCCGGGAGAGAACAGGAGGCTGGGGGGATTGTGCAGGCAGGTCGAGCTCTTCTGGACTCCATTGTAGATTTGCGCGTTCCCCGTATGCTTCTGATTGTAAGAAATGCCTTCGGCGGTGCGTACATTGCCTGGAACTCCTACCACACTGGAGCCGACTTTGTCTTCACCTTTCCCCATGCCCGGGTTGCGGTGATGGGTCCTGCCGGGAAAGAGTTCATGTATAAAAATGAACTGAATAAAGCCCGCATGGCTTACCAGAACTCAATCAAACAGGGCCGCGAAGCCGAAGGAAGGCGTGAACTCAATCGAGTGTTGTCCGAACTCAATGCCCGTTATGAACGGGAACTGATGAATCCGAAAGAGGCTCTCTCATTGGGCTCCATCTCGCGGATCATCATGCCCGGGGAGACACGCCGTGTGCTTGCGGAACATCTGCTCTACATGTTGCGCCACTACACGCCGTCACCCATGTCCGGCGTGCAACGCGAATTCCATTGACAGATTGTCCGGTTTTGCGTCTGATCATTATCGGGCATAGCGTCTTCCATGGAGATCGAAATCAAAAGCAATGGCGAGGTGACCATTCTGGCCAGACTTCTTCTGGATGTGGCCAGTGGCGAAAATAACATTGCTTCGTATCTGAAAGATCTGGTGTACAGCATGCGCACCATCCAGCAACACTACCATCGCCTCATTTCCAATGATGGACAATTGATCGGGCAGGAGAAAATCGAACTGGTGCGCTTGATGGAAGAGTCCATACAATACATCATCATCATACGCCACGTCCTGGCCGGGATTCCCGAATTCTCTATACCCATTCCTAAAACTAAATATAGCATTGCTTTTCACTATGCGGACGATGCGATCAAAGGAAGCGGAAGGATCGGCCCCAATGTGCGCATCAACGACGGTAAATTTTCGTTATGGTTGAAAAATATGCTGGATAAGAAGGCCAAAAAACTAATCCACCATGTAGGTGACGCCATGGCCGACGGCGAGCTTTCCGATGAGGAACGCAATGTGTTGATCGACGATTTTAACTCGCTCTTCATCGGATTTCTTCTCTCCCGGGAAGCGTTGCTTTCCGGTGAAATGGATTAGGGGAGGAGGGAACCGCAGAGGGCGCAAAGAACGCGGAGTTTTTTTTGGGGGCACAGGATGGGAATGATAGGAAGGATTCGCATACATGCTTTCTTGCATCCTCAGCGCTTTGCGTAAGGTCACACACTCAAGCAGGTAGAGGAAGTCAATGCCAGAGCTGTCGATGAAGATCATAGAATGTTATGAAATCGAAGAGGAAATGAGCGATGATAAGGGGTAAAAGCCTCCCACTTCGCAAATAGAGAGTGGCCCAGAAGAGACCCACCACAAGGGCAAGGCTCATGATTGCCAGACCCAGGGACCAGTGAATGAGCGAAAAAATAACTGCTGAAAGAAGAGCAATAGCGAATGAACTGCTCGTTATCTTTCGAAGCTGGGCAATGACCATTCCCCTGTAAATCACCTCTTCGTAAACTCCAGCAGTAAGAGCAAGATAGATTACATAAAGAAATACCAGTGCCGGATGCCAGTCCGGCAGATCCATGTGAGCCGGTGGGGCAATCTGAAAGTGGAGCAGCCCATTGAGCGCTCTTCGGCCCACTTCTAACAACGTAGCAATGGCCAGCACCAGAAGCAAAAAAATACCCCCCAGAACGATCTGGCGCTTGAGTGCATCCAATTTCAGGCCAATCTCGTTTAGCTGAAACCAGCCAGCACG
>JBNLFC010000353.1:0-4096 GCA_050305335.1 Leptospirales bacterium | reverse complement strand
GTAAGGGGATAGAAGAAACCGGTTGGTGTCTTGCCGGAGTTTGTATTGCGGAGAGATCCGTAGCGCGGCAAATATAACTTATAGGAATTGACGTTTCCTGATACTACTTTTTCTCCTGACCCGGAGACAAAATTAACCAACATCTGATTTCGATCACAGGTAACCGGATTAGCTGTAAATAGAACTCCTGATAGATCTGCCTGAATCATGCGCTGCACTACCACAGCAAGCTCTTGCGGTCTGACAAGGCCTCGACTCATACTGTAAGATTCAGCATTTCTATTATGACGCGACTTCCTTACAGCGACTATTGCTTCGCGAAGCTCGTCCTCCGAAACAACGTTCAAAATGGTTTTGAATTGGCCGGCAAAAGAGGATGTATCCGAGTCCTCTCCGTATGCCGAGGAGCGAACCGCGAAAACGATGTGACCATAGCGCTTTCGCATTTTCTTGATGGAAGTCAGAATAGTGGACCAGGCATCAGCCTTGATTTCATCATCCAGAAAGGATGATGGCAAAATCACAAATCCGTCGGGAATCCGAAACCCCTGGCGATGAAGGAGTGCCAGAGTAGCCCCCTTGCCGCCACTCAAAGTGAGTTGCTCCCCTTTCATGCTATTTAAAAAAACTACATTTTCCATAAGCATACCGCACGAAAGCACCTCAAAGCCACGCTCCGGCCTGCCGAACTGGCTCAAATTTCTGGAAGATGTCTCTATTCTCATTATCTGAAAAAGCAAATTGCATGAATGCATTTAGATCTTGAAGATCATCTTCCGCATATCCTGAAAGCTGCAAAAAGCGAAAATTGCCCGACTCGTCACCCATTCAACTTCCCATTTACTCTAAAAAATGAGGTCAAATTTTTCAGGCTGTCTGCATGGGCCTTCAAAAAATCCGAAGTAGCAGCCAGCTCTTCCGATGAGGTTGCCGTGGTCTGAGCAACCATATTCAGCTGTTCCATCCCACCACTGACCTGGGAAATGCCGCTGCCCTGCTCTCTGGAAGCAACGGCAATTTTTTCCACCAGACGGGAAGTTCGGGATATTTCCGGTAATATCTCCTCCAAAAGTTTACCAGAACGTTCCGCGACACTCAAGCCCGTCGACACAAGATCATTGATTTCGGTAACCGCCTGCTGACTCTTCCCGGCAAGAGTTCTGATTTCCGAAGCAACCACCGCAAATCCTTTCCCGTTTTCTCCCGCTCTCGCGGCTTCGATAGCCGCATTGAGGGCGAGCAGATTGGTCTGACGGGAGATCTCTTCCACAAGCCCATTCTTTTCGGCAATGTTCCTCATGGCATAAAGGGTTTCCTGAACGGCCCTGCCCCCCTCTTCCGCTGCTGATGCCGTAGAGATAGCAATGTCAGTTGTCTCACGTGCATGCTGGCTATTTTGCTGAATATGCGCGTACATTTCCTCCAGAGATGCGTTCAACTCCTCCAGGCTGGCTGCCTGTTCGCTGGCGCTTTTACTCAGGTTCAATGATTCATCACTGATGCGCCCGGAGGAGTCGGTCAAAAGACGGACGCTCTCCAGAATACCTCCAATGATCGATGATAACTTTTCCGACATCAGGTCAAAAGAGCGTGCAAGTTTGCCTACCTCATCTTCACCAATGAAATCCACACGCTGGGATAGATCCCCCTCTGCAATGGCATGGGCAAACTCCACGCCTCGCTGCAATGGGCGAACGATCTTCGAGACCACGACGAAGCTTACGCTTAAAGATACCACGGCCAGCAGCCCAAGTGCAACAAAAAGACTCAGATACATCGCATTGATGGCCTGTTCAATGTCCACATAGTAAAGCCCGGTTCCCAGAATCCAGCCCCAGGGTTTGTACTCCTTTACAAAGGAAATCTTAGGTTTCACAACCTTCAATCCGGGATGCTCCCATTTATAATTCACATACCCTTCACCTGTTTTATTCACGATGTTGACCATATCGAGGAACAGATGGACACCGTCCGGATCGGTCATATCAGCAACATTCTTTCCGTCGAGTTCCGGTTTCAGAGGATGCATGATGACAACCGGAGCGAAGTCATTGATCCATACATAATCCATGCCATCCGGACCGTAGCGAATATTTTTGATCAGTTTTTTTGCCAGCAATCGGGACTCCTCACGAGTCATTGCCCCCTCTTGCGCTTCTTGATCAATACCCTCAATCTCCTTTATTGCCGCATCCACTACGGCTTTGACAGTCTCTTTCTTTTGCGCTATGAGATGAGATCTGATCGCCGGAAGAATATAAAACCCAACATAGAGCAAAAAAGAAAAAAAAAGGGCCAGAAGGAGGGAGAGAATTTTGAGCCGCATAGACAACTTTTCCCATACTCGTTTCATATTAAAATACCTGAATCGCGGAAATAATGCTCTTTCGAGCTTTCATGCCTCCGTTTGCAAAAGGCGTGCCAGCTTATAAGTGCGTAAGCAGGGGTGGCTGGCCCACTGTGTGGACGGAAGATCCTGAAAAAGCGGATCCCGGCAGTATCCGGTCCGAAAAAGTTAGACTGGAATGCAATTGTGAAGATCTTCGTACCGAAATTCGTAGTGTGCCAATTTTACCAGCTCAGCCGAAAGAGATCAGCGCCTTCGCATTTCACTTTCCCGCTTTTGATACCATATGTTCTAAGAATGTTCATAAATAGGGTTTCGTATAGATTCGCATCATTGCTGACATAGTCCACTTTGATTACAACATTTCTAGCCTGCCCCATGGTTTCAGTCAAAATGGCACCATCCAGCGCCGTAAGAAGTTTCAGTCGTGTCCGGGAAATACCTGCATAGATATCAAATATACGACTGTAAAGTTGTATGTCATACCAACCTTCGGGATCCAGGTCTTCCAATCCATGCCCCATAACCTTTTCCAGCTCCCGGGTTACTGTCGCCAGCACCCCGGGATAATCGGCCAGAAGATCTGCTACCAGAAAAATGAACTTCCCTTTTATTTCACTTCTTCGTTCTGAAATAGTCATAACGTATGGAATCCATCAGGCAATCTTCAAATCGGGATCTTTCCCATCCATGACCCATGCCAGCCCTACCTTCTCAAAATCTGGAGTGGTCTGTGAATCCAGATATCTCTCATAAGCACATACACCGGTTTCACGGGCAAGCCTACGAACCTGCATGGCTCCAATGGGGCTGTCAAAGATGACCACAGAGCGTACACCACCCAATGCTTTGAACTTTTCCATGGCTTCCATAACTATCTTCTTCTGCAACATTCAGAGAACCTTCAGTTCTGAGTTTTAAGCCGTAGCTGACTACTTCTATTGAATACATATTTTTCTATCCTCCTTTTGTCGGGCGCTCACTGCACCTGCAGGGAGCTGTTGTGAGCGGAACCACAACGTCCGACGCGTTTCAAAAAGGACTCAGTGCAAATAATGTACCAGCGATTTAATGCAAAAATCGGTATTTCCTACTGCCTGTATCGCTGTAACCGAAAGCCAGTCTTAAGATTTAAGACAGAGCGAAAGATGGGTCTGAAAATAGTGGACTTTTCAGCGGAATGAAGGGATATTCCCGACAGACAGAACGTTATGCACTATACCTGGATGATTACGATCAAATGCTTCTTGTGTAACAGGCCTTCCGAAAAAAAAGCCCTGTCCCACCGGACATCCCGCTGTGGCAAGAAAGCGTGCCTGTTCTTCGTTCTCCACCCCTTCTGCGATAAGTTCCAGTCGAAGAGCTTTTGCCATGGAGATGATGGCCATTACAAGATCAGATCCGTCCAGACTTGCGGGAACGTCTTGTAAAAAAGAACGGTCGATTTTCAGACGATCCACCGGAAGTTTTCGCAGATAACCGAGAACAGAGTGGCCTGTGCCAAAATCATCCAGAGCAATGGAGAAGCCCATCTCGTGCAACCTATGAAGAATCGACCGAGCCCGTTCAAAATCGTCAAAGAATAGGTTTTCCGTAATCTCCAGCTCAATGAGCCCCGGGGGACATCCGGTATCTTCCACCGCATCGCGTAGCATATGAACCAGATCGTTACCTCCGCGAAACTGTCTGGGGGAAAGATTGATACCAATTTTAAAATCTTTGCCGGATCGACTCCAGGACATAGCGGTT
>JBNLFC010000352.1:0-4099 GCA_050305335.1 Leptospirales bacterium | reverse complement strand
GATAAGGCAAGCTTTCTATTGAGCGCCCTCTTTGATATAAGAAACAGCCCACTAAGAGTTACCTGAACTATGAAGTTTTTTCGAACCATTCGCGGACGTGCAATTCTATTTCTCTTTCCTACCTACCTGCTGACAGCGGTCATTATTACTCTCTACTCTTATCACAATTCGGTATCGCACTTCACTCAACTGGGGCTGGCCAACCTGACGGATACAGTGGAGATGGCAAGAATCGTGTGCGAAGAGAATCACCTCCTTGTAAAGGAAGGTAAACTTACTCTGGAGCAGGCAAAAGAGCGTGTTCGGGTGGTGCTCAATGGTCCTCTGAAAGATGGGAAGCGGGATCTCTCCGGGGTAAGGTTTAAGTTTGGGAACGAAGACTATCTTTTCGCTATCGACTCCAGAGGTTTCACTCAAATGCATCCTAAAGTTCCACTGGAGAAGGATTTCTCAAAATTTGAGTTCATCCGGGACTTCATGGGGAAAAAAAATGGAGTGGTAGAGTATCGCTGGAGCAATCCTGGAGAAACAGTAAAGAGGGAGAAGATTGCGATAATTCGATATTTTGAACCATGGGACTGGATCATAGGGATCGGTGCTTACAGAGATCATTTCACTCAACCCGCCAGGGATCAATTGCGCATTTCACTTCTTCTGCTGGCTCTTTTTTCTGTATTGTTTTTCGCTGTGCTACTGGTCATCGCCTTTTCCGTCACAAACCCGCTGAATCGTCTTCGTGAATCGGTGGCCCGGTATCAAGAAGAGGATCCAAAACCAATTGAGGGCATCTCCTCAAAAGATGAAGTTGGCGAGCTGGTTCGGGCATACAACGTGATGATCTCTGGAATTCGCGAGAGAAATTTTATAAAAGATACGTTTGGGCGTTACGTATCTACTCAGGTGCAGGAAGCTATTCTTGAGAAAAAGGTCCCACTCTCCGGTGAGTTGAAAAAGGTTACCGTTGTATTCATTGATATTCGAGACTTCACATCTCTTTCTGAACAGCTTCCTCCTGAAGATCTTGTAACATTTTTAAATGACTATTTCACGCGAATGGTGGACGCCATTATCTCCGAAGAGGGGACCATCGATAAATTCATTGGCGATGCCATCATGGCCCTCTTCGGTGCACCCATCTCCCATGAAGATGATACGCGCAGGGCTCTTCGTGCTGCCCACGCTATTCTTTTTGAGCTACAAAAGTTCAATGCAACGCGAATTCAACAGGGGAAAGATGAGATTCGCATTGGAATTGGGATTCATACCGGAGAGGTGATAGCCGGCAATATCGGCTCTCGCAAGCGAATGGAATATACTGTGGTGGGTGATACGGTGAATCTGGCGGCTCGTCTCGAGTCTCTTACCTCTCGTTATCATACACCCATTCTTTACTCATCGGACACCTATCTGGATCTAAAAGAAGTGAATCATGTGAAGGCCAGAGAGGTGGATTGTGTTCGTGTGAAGGGAAGAACAAAGTCCGTAACACTCTACGAGGATTATGGATGGCGCAACAGTGAGGAGATTTCTCTTATAGACTCCACAATCTCCGATTTCCAGGCTGGCGTTCATGGTTTTAAAAGAAAGGAGTGGCAGAGCGCTCACTCTCATTTTCAGAATGTTCTGGAAAAAAATCCTGCCGATGGTTTTGCACGCCAGTATCTGTTAAGGTGCAAAAGGTTTCTGGAAAGCCCCCCGCCCGAAGACTGGGATGGAGTGTATGTTTTGACCAGGAAATAACATCTCCTCGCAAGGTAAAAAGTGCGATCCTTCTGGAAAATATACAATATGGTTGAGCGGATATGAGCCCGATGCTTTTTTTAAAAGCCCCGGTAACGTCTCTTTATTCTCAAAGTACCGGTAGATTGTTCGCCGTGTGTGACCTCCATAGCGTGCAATATCATCAATGGAGACTTTGTGAAAATTGGCTTCAAAGAGAGCTCTGCGGGCACCGAGAAGGATTTCCTTGCGAATATTGCTGGAATCGTACATTGTGTTCCGGAACGTCTCATGGGCTCTCCCCGATTCCATTGTTTACGTGGAGAAAAAAGAGATCATTTGATTCTTTTTCTGGAACCGGGATCGGGATTTCAAGGACGAATGTTGATCTTCTCCTGCAAATTCGAAAAATATTGAGGACGGGAGTTGTTGCACATGCCTGATTATGAAGAAATCATAGGAGAGTTCTATCGAGCTTTTCGAAACCGGGACGGCCATGCCATGGGATCCTTTTACAGTGAAGAGGCCACTTTTTCTGACCCTGTTTTTCTCAACTTGAAGGGGGCGGAAATTCGTGGCATGTGGCAAATGCTCTGTGAAAGAGGAACTGATCTTCAAGTAGATTACGGAGATATTGTCGTTCAGGGAGATCGGGGAAGCGCAAAGTGGGATGCTACATACACGTTCAAGAAAACGAATCGGCTTATACGCAATCGGGTTCGCGCTTCCTTTGAGTTTTATGATGGCAAAATTATTCGCCATATAGACCGTTTCAGTTTCTACTACTGGATTGTGATGGCTATGGGTCCCTCCGGAGTCATTGCAGGAGTGATTCCTTCTGTACGAAATAGGATACGTTCCGAGGCCCGGAGATCTCTGAAAATTTACATGACCCGCAAGAGTGTATCATAGATTAACGTTTCAGTCGGAATTGTCCCACCAGTGGCCAGTGGTCGGAAGAGTCCGACTGGATTACTCCGGTTTCCAGAACGTCAATGCGGGGTGTAATGAACATGTAGTCCAGGGTAATGCTTTCTGGCACAAGAAATCCCGGTATATGTTGTGAGACTCGCATTCGCGTGGATGAGGGGAGCGGGAAGGTGTCGGAATTTGTTGGCAACCACCCTCCATCAGCATCTTTATAACCGTTTTCAATGAGCAGGTTGTATTCATTGAGATTCAGGATGCCCATGGTTCCGCGAAGCATATTGAAGTCTCCCAGAAGAATCCTGGGGAGTCGATCTTTTGCAGTCCATGCGAGAAGATCATGCAGTTCAGCCCTCCTTGCCTGAGCTCGCCTGCGGACCTCTTCCGCTCCTCTACCCCCTGAGAGGGGGGTCAGATGCATTGTAATGAATTCTATCTGTTTGCCCTTGATGCTGACTGTTGCTCGCAAAGCCCTTCGGGATCTCCCCAGGCGCTTTTGGTCTACTCTCGCGATAGGATATCTGGAGAGAATGGCCAGGACCCACTGTACATCCCCATACGCTACGTATGGCCTGCTGGAAACATGTCTGTAACCCAGGGTATTGGCGATAGTCAGCGATGTAGGTCTACCCCCCACGACGAGCACTTCCTGCATAGCTATCACATCAGCGTTGCTTTCCCGCAAAGTCTTCGTAATGCCAGAAATTCCTCGCTCCATGTAGTGAGTATTGTATGTTGCCACGGAAAAGATGGGATCCGGATTTACGCTTGTCTGGCTGGCACAATGCAAAAGATTTGCAGCCATCATGAAACAAAATGCAAAATATGAGAGGAGATGTTTGAATCTCATAATATCTTGATAAAACATGTAGTCCTGGTCTCTGTTTTTGTCCAATACTTAATGGTCATCCATTATGATACGATATACACTACTTTGTCTCATCTTTCCAGTGTTGCTCACTTTTTCCTCCTGTCTCCAGCCGAAAAGATCGAATCTGGTCTTTTCGGTGGGAGGTGCGCCTGCGGAGCTCCTCTTCTGGCAAAGGCTGACGGGGCAGTTTTCCGAAGAGAGCGGAATCGAAGTGGAGCTATTGCGTCAGCCGGCAGATACCGATCAGCAGCGTCAGGGCCTGATGGTCGCCCTGAGAGCGCAACGCAACGATCCGGATCTCTTTTTAATGGATGTGGCCTGGATCTCACTTTTCGCAGAGTCGGGCTGGCTGGCCAATCTGGATAGGGTGGTAGACCGATCTGTGTTATTTAAAAGTGTGACCGACTCTCTGGATCTACATGACGGTCATCTGACTGCTATACCCATCTATATGGATACTGGTCTTCTTATGTGACAAGGGAGTTGAACAAGACCCTGGAAGATCAGGGCACTGATACGATCGTAAACCTGGCTTCCAACGAATACTTTAAGGTGATCGATAGAAAGAAAGTGAAGGGCAGG
>JBNLFC010000351.1:0-4107 GCA_050305335.1 Leptospirales bacterium | reverse complement strand
ATAATAACTGGACTGCGAAACCTGTGGCATCCGGGGCGAGTGAATTGTCACTGCTTCCCCAACGTTGCAGGCTCAAAGATCAAAAAAGGAGGTTTAATGAAAAAAGAGTTCGGTACGCAGAGTGCAAAACCGGGAGAACACAGAATCAATCACCAGATTCGGTCGCCGAAAATTCGAGTTGTGATGGATGGAAAGGGTGTGGAGCTCATGGATACCCGAGAAGCTCTTCGCATGGCAGAAGAGATGGGACTGGATCTAGTAGAAGTATCCCCCAATCAGGACCCACCGGTATGTAAAATCATCGATTATGGTAAATATCGATACGAGCAGCAGAAAAAAAAGAAAGAGCAGGCAAAAAATCAGCATGTCATCCATGTAAAAGAGATCAAGCTGAAGCCCAAGATCGGTGACCACGACTATCAGATTAAGCGAGACCACTGCATCGACTTTCTGGAAAAAGGAGATAAGGTAAAAGTTTCCTTGCGTTTTCGCGGCAGAGAAATGGCACACCCGGAGCTGGGAATGCAGCTGATGGAACGCATGGTCAAGGACCTTGATGCCAGTGGTGAAATTGAGAGTCCCGCTCGCATGGAAGGGCGTCAGATCATCATGGTGTTGGCCCCTCGCTCAAAAAAGAAGAGTGCCAACCCACCTAAGGCTGCGGGGACTTCAGGCGGGGCCTCAAGTCGGACTACAGAAGTGGCCAAAGAGACTCCTGCCACAGCCAACGGTTAACCTATTCCTTTGCATACCTACCCTCCTGTCGTCAGCGGAGCGCTGACGCTCAGGGAGGGTAGGTGTATCTTGTATTTTCCGATCCGTTGTTTAAATTTTACGGCTGATCTGTTTCTTTCAGTTCAAGAATCATTCAAAAATCCGCTTGTCTCCAGGAGGGGGTACAGCAATCTCGGCTCCTGACTCCAATTTCGCCCTCGATTTTCTATATGTGGCGAAATTGGCGGTAATGAATATCAGGCTGGACGTGCAATTATGCCTAAAATGAAAACCAACAAAGGGGCTTCCAAGCGGTTCCGAATTACAAAAAATGGAAAGGTAAAGGTTGCTCACGCCTTCAAGCGTCACATCCTGACCAAAAAATCTTCTAAACGAAAGCTGAAGCTCCGCCAGGGAAATCTAATCCATACTTCCGACTTAAATGAGATTAGAGAACTGCTACCTTATGGCAGAAAATAAGGAAAATTGAGCTGCTATCTAAAAATTATACGGGTAAAAAAGAGTCATGAGAGCAAGAAAGGGAAGCATTCATACCAATCGTCGTAAAAAAGTCCTGAAGGCCGCCAGCGGCTTTCTGCTGGGTCGCCGCAAGCTGTTTCGTACAGCCAAATCTGCTGTGATGAAGGCTGGAAATCATGCCTTCGCATCCCGCCGCCAGCGTAAGCGTGAAATGAGAAGACTCTGGATTCTGCGCATCAATGCGGCAGCACGCATGCATGGCATCTCCTATTCACGCCTTATGGATAATATGAAAAAGGCAGGTGTGGAGGTGGATCGTAAAACGCTGGCCATGATGGCAGTGAAAGACGAAGCCGGGTTTGGCAAACTCGTGGCCGAAGTGGCACGCTGAGGCCCATACTGTCGTACCGGATTGTTTCAATACTTTCCGGGTTCTGGGATTGTTTTCCACCCCTGTCGGCAATCGCTTTGTTGAATCGGTTTCCTTGAAAAACCCATCCACCCATTCCACTCAGGCATGTGATCCTCTTTGTGAACAGCCAGAATCTATCTATCTGGCTTAAAGGCAGGATCAGGGTTAGCCATAAAAAGGCCCTCAGAGTTCATATTGCTCCTATTCCAAACCGCAATCCAGTGCACAGGATGAGAAAGGAAGTCCCGTGGGCTGGAACATTACTTTAAGAAGAAAAAAATCATCCAGAATCCCCGTTTTATGCCGTCATTATGACTACAGATTATTTCTGTGGTTTACAGACTATTCCTATCATGGATCATAAGTGAATTCATAAAAAGTAGAGAGGATACCCATGATCAGTATTGAACAATTAGATGAGCTGGAAGAAAGAATTATACGGGCCCTGGAGCTGATCGGGGATCTGCGTGCGGAAAATTCGCGCCTGGAAGCAGAAAATGAGACTCTCCGCAGGGAACACGATGAACTGAAGCTTGCCCTTGAGCAGAAAGAGAACGAAATGGATGCTCTTCGTCGACAGTTGGGCGAAGCCAACATGGAGCTTTCGGAATTGCGAGCACGGGAAATGCTGCTTGAGAAGAAAATCAATGAAATGCTCAATCGCCTTACGGATGTGGAGTCTACAGGAGGTACAGGGTCTTCTGGAAGCTCTACGTCCAGCTCCTCCTATTCCGCAAGTAGTTCTGGACCTGTTTCGACTTCTGCGCCTGAGCCGGTCCAGAGCGAGGCCAGTGTATCTGTCAGGGAACAGAGCACTGAAGACACAGCTGCATATAGTGGCGGCAATCTAAGCGAACCGGCCCATGACGAGAGCGTTGTTGTATTGGAAGAAGTGCCCACAAAGGCGGACTCAGCCCCGGCAGTTGCATCTGCTCCATCTTCAGGGGAAGAGGATGAAGAGATCATTATTCTGGATGATGACGAGGATGATGTGGTGATCGGGAGCGGTAACTCAACTCTTTCAACCGGGGGCGGCCTTGCATCCCCACCGTCATCCAATGGGAACGGCGGTTCCGGTGGTGCTACCGATATCTTCAGTGATGGCGCCGATGATATCATCATCAATGACAACGCGGCCGATTCTGTGGGAGTCTTTGATGTTGATGATGATGACGACTTTCTGATTGTCGAAGATGAAAAAAAGTAAGAGGTAGTGAAAGAGGTCTTATAAATGGACGCCATGACGACCGAACTGGACAGCCGTGTGTACGTGGATATTCTGGGTGAAACATTCACCATTCGAGGTGATGCGGAACCCGGATATATTGCCGAAGTAGCCAGATTGGTGGATCTGCGAATGCGCGATTTGAAGGCAGCATTTCCTTCCATCAATCGCCACAAAATAGCAGTGCTGGCTGCGATCAACCTTGCTGATGAGCTTTTGCAGGAGCGCAGTCATTGTCATGAACAGGACTATACTCAATCTTTTCTGGAGAGAACGAGGCAGCTCATTACCATGCTGGACGAGGGGCTCGTTGGCGATACATTGAGGCGTTGATGCGGTGTTTTCGTTGATAGAACAAAACACCAGCGATGCATGCAGACACCCTCACTTGAATTACAATGCATGGTAGTAAAATAATATAGTAGTAAGAAAGGGAAACCGCATGTGCCGTGCCGGGATTTTCCTGGGATAGTTCGCAATACCACGTGGGTCATCTACCAATTCTGTCTGTCTTCCTGTGAAAACCCGAAAGGCCAGGCCTGACATAGAGAACTGAACGCGAAATCCCTAAAAATTTGCTGTAGCCCAAAAAAATGGCCGCTCGCGAACACCGCAGTCTCCATTTTCGATTGTAATACCATATCTATGAACGGTCAAGCAAAGAGCAAAATATCCAAAGAAGAGGGCAGGATTACGGCAAAAGGAGAGTGGGCTCTGTTTCTTACAGGGAGTGATCGATTGAAGAGTATGTTGGAAAGGCTGGAAAGCTTTCTCTTCGAAAGGAATGGACCTCTCATTGCCTTCTGGCCCATGAAATCGGAACCGCCGGTGGACTCGTTGCTTCTGAAAATCCATGATGGGGGGCGGCAAGTCTATCTTCCAGCGATTGTTGGCCGTAGAGAGCTGGAATTCAGGCGTTTTGAGGGCGTTGAGCGCATGGATTCTGCAGGTGCCTCGCTTTTTCAGCCGGACGCGGGGTGTCGGGTTCTCGATGAACAGCCCGATAGAAGCTGGATCAGCCTGATACCCTGCCTGGCAGTCAATCGAGAAGGGGCAAGATTGGGGCATGGAGGGGGATATTATGATCGCTCAGTGGGTCCAATGGGCCAGGCAATGAGGGTGGCACTTTTGCCGGAAACTCTCCTGAATCTGCCTTTCCCTTCCGCAAGTCATGATTTGCGCATAAATCATGTCATTACCGAGAGTCGAGCGGTCGATTATTTATCATAATATAGGGAGATTATCACGGTTGTACGCGGAGAATTTGTTGTAAAAT
>JBNLFC010000350.1:0-4118 GCA_050305335.1 Leptospirales bacterium | reverse complement strand
GACGATATGAATGCGCATAGATACCGGTTTATGATAACCAGCGAAATATCGGAATAACAGGTCTTATGGCAACAGCTCTCAGTGTGAATCTCAACAAAATTGCTCTTCTACGAAACTCCCGGGGAAGAAATTATCCCGACGTTCTTGCTTTCGGAAAGCGGGCATTGAACGCAGGAGCGAAGGGACTCACCATTCATCCTCGTCCGGATCAAAGGCACGCCAGATATCAAGATGCTCATGATCTGAAAGCTCTGATTGAGCAATTCCCGGGCACCGAATTGAATATCGAAGGAAACCCGGTAGATGCATTTCTGGATGTGGTATGCGCCGTCCGTCCCCATCAGTGTACCCTGGTTCCCGATGATCCAGATCAGGTGACATCGGATCATGGATATGACCTTGAGAAAGATGGGGCATCCCTGTTACCAATTATAGAACGATTGAAAAAACACGGAATTCGAATATCGCTCTTTATGGATCCTGTGCCCGAAAACATGGCAAAGGCAGCACATATCGGCGCTGATCGAATCGAACTCTATACCGAAGGATGGGCGGCTGCCTTTGATGAACCCAATCGAGATGCAGTGCTCATGACCTATCGTCTCACTGCAAAAGCGGCCATAGATGCGGGTCTGGCGGTAAATGCCGGGCATGATCTGAATTTGGAGAACCTTGCGCTTTTTTTAACAATTCCCGACATTGCCGAGGTCTCCATCGGTCATGCGCTTACTGTGGAAGCGCTGGATTATGGGTACGATGAAGTTGTCGCTCGATACGCTAAAATTTGTTCCGGTTCTTAGAAGTCGTCCCGGAACCCTCCATGGATATGGGAGAACTTCTTAATTTTAGCTTGTAAAAACTCACATTCAAAGCGCTCTGGTAACAAAATCTCATGCTCAGGAGAGAGCGATAGCGCCTTAAGTTTTTGTCGTTGCATTGCTGGCGTTTTCATTAAAAACTTTCTCCAGAAAAAGCTGGGTTTAAATCATGATTACGATGATCAAGTGTCCTCTTTACCTTATTTCCTGGCTCATGTATGACGTTTGGACCGGAAAATTATCAAGCTATGCAATACAACTTTTTCCGACACTCGTGTTCTGGCACTCCTAACGCTCCAGACGCCCATTACTTTCACCCGTTGGATCAGATCTGGCAATCTCACAAGTAACGTTCACTCTCACCTCGTCCCCGGCGCGAATCATACCTAAAAGCGCCGTCGGCGGCTGAATGTCAAATTCGGACATAAGGAGCAAGCGCTCCCAGGAGAGCCGGATATTGCCATCGGACGTCTGTGTGATTTGCACATTCACGCGCATCCGTTTCGATACACCGGCCACGGTAAGAAGACCCAGGGTATTGAGCGTATCCGTTGAGCCTGATGTTGACTCCAGGTTGACGCTCAGACTTGAGTAGTGGATCTCAGGGTACATGGCAGCCTTGAGAGCATCGTAGAGTACGCTATCCATACCCGGGCGGCCGCCGTGCAGAGAGCGAACGTTCAGCCGGAACTCTCCCTCATTCAGTCCATCAACCGCCTTGAAGAGACTCTTCACCGACGCATCAGTCGGCGCATTGAAAGAGATCCGGCCCAGGAGATCATGGCTCTGAATTTTCCAGTCATGAACGTTCGATGTGCCGAAGACAGTCGTTTCGCACCTGTCGGGAATAGAGCGAAACTCTACGGACTGGACTCCCAGAATAGGAGAAGTGAAAAGCAGCAGAGCCATCGCTACGATTTTCCCGGGAAAAAAAACTGCCTGGTGGTTTGCCTTTCTACAACACCTGAACATGGCACTGCTACTCATTGTTTTAACTCCTTTTCTAAACATCCAAAACGTGGACCACGTTTCCTCAGAAAGCAAAGGAGGCTTCAACGATGATGCCCTGGAAAAACGGCTTTCGCCACAGATCCACACCATTGTGCTGGTTCAAAAAAACTGTCCGCTGAAACCTTATATCGCTTAATGTTGACGGAGCCTGCGGTAGCACAAGCTCGTCTTTGTAAAGGTACTCGTCGAAATGGCTATAACGCTGATAAACGTACTCCATTTTGATCAGCAAGTTTCGCATCATCCAGTATCCAAAGCCGATCTGACCGCGATCAACCCGTCCGCTGGTTCGCACATTGTTCAGTTCCCTGGCAATGGCGCCGCTGTAGCGCATCGCTGTGTAAAAGCGGTCCGTCCAATCGTACACGACCTGCACCGACCCGTAGAGCCACCGCTCGTGGGGAGAATTATCCGCCTTGAAATAATTCACACCCACAAGGTAGGCGGTAGCAATCTCATACGGAGAATAGGGACGCCCATCGGTATCGGCGTCTAATATGCTGCCGTAAAACCCATTCAATCGCAAGCCGCCTATGCGCCAACCAAGATCGCCCTGTACGGCACCCACCAGTCCTCCGTTACCCGGGAGTATCTGTCCGGGACCATCGCCACCGTTCATGATTCCGCTGTAGGCTTCCCCGCTACGGTTGTTCGAGAAAAGATTCCCGGTAGTCCCCCGTCCAAAGACGTTGGAAGTTTTGGACTGGTCGTTGGTGTATCCGGAAAGCGCGGCACGAAAACCGTGAGTATCAAGCCATATCTTTGCATGTCCGCTCATGCCCCGACCTTTGCTCCAGTTCCCGGTGGAAGTTCCACTGCCGGCGCCCACGAGCCAGTTGAAGATACCCGGTTTGCTCATGATTTCAAAACCGGGCTCTTCCGTATCGGGATCGACTACAAAATTCCCGATCAATGGATTGCGCTGGACTCTCGCATTGTCCGAACGATAGTAACGCTGGTCCCCATAATCTACTTCAAAGAGACCGGCCTTCACACTGACATTGCGAAACAGCCAGTCCAGCAAGAAAACACCGCGAAAAGCATCGGGGACTCCCCGGAGCAGGATCCAGCCTTCCGACCCGTACGTTGTGGACGGATGCGCCCGGCTGCTGATGTAAATCTCTGCGTACACATCCAGCACATCTTTGTAAGATACAAGAAAGTCGAAACTGCCCCAGGCTGTCTGAAAACCCGATGGAATTGGATTCAGCCTCTGAATATTTAAGAAGTTATTGAAATCCCGAAATGGGTCTTGAACAACACTGTTTTGCGTAAAGGTGGCTTCATCGGAGGAGTAAGCGTTGTGGTGGTTCAGACCCTGGTATCGGCCCGTAGCCTGCAGGCCCATAAACATTTTCAAACCAACTATCTCACCAACCTGCATCTCCATTTCATCTCTTTTTCCATAAGCATCCGCTGCAAACTTTCGATGCCGAAAATTTTCCTGACTTGAGTCATCAGCGGCGGAGTTGGATGGGCTAGCGTCCGCTCCTTGTTGTGTTTCGCTTTTCTGTGACGCTTCGCTCCCCTCAGGCGCCGGAGGGTCTCCTGGAGCGGCCTGCAATTTGCCGGATGCGACAATGAGGGCAATGAATATTAAGCAACAAACAATCTCACTCACAGTGTTCCGGGAGCACTCACTCAATCCGGAGGCTCCACCCCGGGATAACCATGAACCATGTTCCATCCTTCTCCTCCCTGGGCGTTGCACCGAGGCCGTCCAAATGGTTGTACGCCGAATATAAGCGGAACCATAGAAGGTGGACGTAAGCTTTCCGTGGAACACGGTTATTTTTTTATTTTGTAGATATATAAAAGTTTACCAAAAAATAAACCCGTCCTTAAATATTGAAAGTTAAGCGACTAACATAGTTAAATATACTGAGAACAATTTCAGTTTATAAAACATGGTGATGCAACGTGCAACGCCGAAAAAAAGCTGACGCTTGCAATAAAGCTCAGCACCTGAAATAGAAACCCGCGCTAGATTCATTCGACACCATGCTCCACCGCTGAAAAGATGCACCGGCTGAAATATTTTATCTCCTGAAAAACCTGCTTCTGCCAGATGAGTTAGAAGCTCCACTTCGTTGTACTCACCCGAAAAATCGATAGGTTCGCCAGCAAAGAGGCCTTTGCACGCTTTTTACCATCAACGAATCCAGGTAGTCTTTCATGGTAGAATAATTAGACCAGAAGACTTTACCTGACTTCATGGCTTTAGACATACTGAATGTCCTTCATACATGGTGACGACGAACTCCGCCACTCGTCGGATATTAACGTTAT
>JBNLFC010000349.1:0-4146 GCA_050305335.1 Leptospirales bacterium | reverse complement strand
CAGCAGATCGTTCCTTTTCTTATTAATTTATTGAATCCAGAGGGCACTTTTCCATTCGTTTGGATGAGGCCATGTGGGCGGAGGTGGTATGGGATCAAATGTAATGGAAAAAGAGATGGAAGAGACGCAATACTACGCTCCCGACAGCTTCCCTCCGGGACTCAGCCGGAAAGTGGTGGAGTCAATCTCCCATATTAAAAACGAACCGGGTTGGGTCACCGAATTTCGCCTGAAGGCGCTGGAAGTTTTCTTTGCTAAGCCTATGCCGACCTGGGGATTTATTCCAAAAGCAAACATCGATCTAAACAATTATGTACATTACGTAGGCGCCAACCGGAAACTGAAGAAAAGCTGGGACGAAGTGGACCCGGAAATGCTGGCCAGCTTTGAACGCCTGGGCATTCCAGAACATGAGAGACGTTATCTGGCCGGCCTTGAGGCCATGAGCGATTCGGAAACAGTCTATTCCAACGTAAAAAAGGAGCTAGAAGAGCTGGGTATCATTTTCTGCGACATCGACACAGCTATTCGAGAACACGGTGATCTGGTACGCAAATATATTGGAACGGTGATTCGGCCCGACGACAATAAATTCGCCGCCCTGAACTCGGCCGTATTCAGCGGTGGCTCCTTTGCTTATGTTCCAGAAGGAGTCAAAACTCCCATGCCCCTGCAGGCATACTTCAAAGTAACGGCCGCGGCATCCGGCCAATATGAACGAACTCTGCTCATTGCGGATAAAGGAGCAGATCTGGAGTATAGTGAAGGTTGCACTTCTCTGCAGGATTCGGGTACAAACTTCCACACCGCTGTGGTGGAGCTCATTGCCCACCCTCATGCGAAGATTCATTATACCACAATCCAGAACTGGAAGAAGAATATGTACAACTGGACTGTCAAACGTGGACTTGCCGAAGAGGGTGGCCACATCAGCTGGACAGATGTGAATGTGGGAGCCAACACCATCAAATATCCAGGCATCATACTCAAAGGCGACCACTCTACCGGTGATGTACTTTCACTGGCGTTTGCGGGTAATGGACAGTTACAGGATACCGGAGCACGCATCATCCATATCGGTAAAGATACAAGGTCCAACATTCTTTCCAAAGGGATATCCCTGGATGGAGGAATCAATTCTTACAGGGGACTTGTAAAATTCGAAAAGAACGCAACTGATGCTGTAAGTCATGTAAAATGCGACGGACTGATTCTGGACGATAGATCCGAATCACACGCGTCACCTTACAACGATATCAGTGGAGAGAACGGATCTCTCAACTACGAAGCCACTGTTTCGAAAATCAACGAAGACCAACTATTTTTCTTACAATGCCGGGGCATATCCGAAGATGACGCCAAACTTCTCATCGTAAATGGATTCTGTGAAGGTGTTGTCAAAGATCTAAATGTGGAGTACTCGGTGGAAATTACCCGATTGATTAAAATGATTATGGAAGATGGAAAGGCCGTGGAGATGAAGACTGCTTGAGAAAACATTCTGGCAACTTTTGAATAAGACTTCAAAATTGCCTTTGAAATCAATGAATTGGATTTAGAGAATATCGGGGCGTATTCCCCACAACCTTAAAACTGACCCTCAGATGTTGCAGACTGAGGGAAATGAAAAAAGCATATGGAGCAATAAATGGGTGCGTTACTGGAAATTAAAAACCTTCATGCGGAGATTGAGGGAAAAAAAATCCTGAAGGGAGTCGATCTGACCATTCCACCCGGAGAGATCCATGCTGTTATGGGACCCAACGGTTCGGGAAAATCGACTCTTTCCAATGTGATCATGGGGCACCCCTCTTACAAGGTTACCGAAGGTGATATTCTGCTAAATGGCGAATCCATAATCGGACTGAAAACCGACGAAAGAGCACGCAAAGGCCTTTTTCTAAGCTTTCAAAGCCCGGTAGCCATACCGGGGGTTACTGTAAACCAGTTTCTTCGTAATATGCTCCAGAGCGTTCGTGGAGGAGAGATTCATTTCAAGGAGTTTCGCGCTGAACTCAAAAAAGCCATGGAATCCCTGGAGATGAATGAGGACTTCGCAAAGCGATTTGTAAACGACGGCTTTTCGGGCGGCGAGAGAAAACGAAATGAAATTTTACAAATGTCTCTAGTTCAACCTGCCATGGCAATTCTGGATGAAATTGATTCAGGCCTGGACATTGACGCATTACGCATTATTGCAACCAATATAGAAAAGCAACGTTCTTCCACGCGATCCATGCTGGTGATTACTCACTACCAGAGAATTCTTAACTACCTGACAGTGAACAAAGTTCATGTTTACATGGACGGTCGTATACAACACACGGGCGACCGAAGCCTGGTGGATAAACTGGAGAAAGAGGGCTATGACTGGCTTCGCAGCAGGGAGGCAGTCTGAATGTCCACCACAGCAACCCTGGCGAATGCTGATTCGTTACAAAAGCAGATTACCCGGCGTCTTAAAGATGCGATTTTGCCTGATCGAAGTATTGAGGCCTGGAGAAAAATCGATCTCTCCGGATTGAATCTGGAAAGCTATCACCCTGACCAATCCCGCTCCGAATTCAATATCACCCTGGAAGGTGGCAGCGCCGAAGTGCTCACGCTGGATGAGGCGCTACAGATAGATGGTCTGCGGGAGATCATTCTGCAACGTTACACAAAGATTCTGGAAAACCCGGAGACGAATTATTTTCGTCTGCTCTCGCTTGCCCACAGTAACCATATTCAGGTAATCCATGTAAAGCGAGGAGAAGTTGCAACAGCAAAAGTAGTACATCGACTGCTGGAGGGGAATGCCCTGTATCACAGACTCTTTATAGTGATAGAAGCCCAGGGCGATCTCGTGCTTCATGAAGAGCTGGAGGGATTTCAATCAGATGAATCCACTCTCTGGATACCCCAGGCCGATATTGAAGTGAAAGAAAACGCGCGTCTTCGCTATGTGCAACATCACAGGTTTGAGGATTCGGAGTTCTTTTTTCCCGACGTGATGGCACAACTTCATGCCTTTGCTCGCTTTGAGCTTTCCGTGATCCATCGGGGTGGTGTTTCTGGCAAAGGATTCTACCATACCCAATTGCTGGAACAGGGAGCCGAGTTTCATGCTATTGGAGTTGGTGCGGGCAAAGGAAGAGAATTTCATGATATAGAGTTCCAGGCAGAGCATCTGAGCAACAATACCAACAGCTCCATACTCTACAAGTGCGTGTTACGTGGCAAAGCACACCATGTTTTTGATGGCCACCTGATCATTCCTCATGGCTTGAAAAATATCGAAGCCATTCAGGTGAACCGCAACATATTGCTGGAGAAGACCGCCAGGGCTGAATCCATGCCACGATTGCAAACACTATCAGATAGTGTGATGTGCGAGCACGGAACCACCGTTGGCGAACTGGATGATGAGGCTCTCTTTTTCCTTATGTCCCGTGGAATTTCTGAAGAAGAAGCCAGGCGCATCCTCATTAAGGGCTTCATCAATGACATTGTGCAACGTTTCCCATTGAAGGAAGAGAAAATCGAAGCAATTCTGGGCGATCTGGAGGCAGCGCTGGCCGTATGAGTCGTTTTCGCCTCTGTCACAAGAGTGAAATGAATGAAGGCGAGGTGAAGGTCTTTCACACAAAGTATGGTGGTGTAATGCTCAAGCAATACAGAGATAGCTATTACGCTTGCCAGGAACACTGCACTCACGATGATTTCTCGCTTGCCGATGGCGCCTTCGTGGATGATCTGGTTGTGGAGTGCCCGGCCCACGGCGCCCGGTTTCGAATCGATAGTGGAGAGGCCATTGCATTACCGGCCTCAGCTCCTCTGGAGATCTATCCGGTGGAACTGGTGAATGACTATATTGAAGTGGAGATCAACTGAAAACCGATCATGATGGTTTTGAGATGAATTCTACGTTGTGAGTGAGGAAAGAATGAACCTGCTGGATTATAAAAGTATCAAAGAAGACTTTCCCGAATTGGCGCTACCCATGAATGGAATGCCACTCTCCTTTCTGGACAGCGCGGCCAGTTCCCAGCAGCCGCGCCAGGTCATTGAAGCTTACACAAAATACCAGTCCACGACCCACGCCAACATTCACCGGGGTGCCTATCTGCTCAGTTATCATGCAACCGAACTCTATGACCACACCCG
>JBNLFC010000348.1:0-4152 GCA_050305335.1 Leptospirales bacterium | reverse complement strand
AAATAGCGGTTATCCGGTTACTGTCTGTATGAAAAAAAAGGATGCCGATCTTTACCGCTCTACAGTGGCAAAACTGCTGGATGGGAAAGGAAACAGAGTGCAGATATGGGTGAGTGACCCCGCACATCCATTCACACGTAGTGCTCCAAAAAGGATTTACGCCCCGGATAAGGGAGACACATCTTTCTATTTTTCAAAAAATGCCTACTGTGTTTTTCTCATGCCTGTGAAACCTTTGAAAGCAGGGGAAAACTATTCGGTGGATCTGACGATGAATATTGCCGGAAAAACCGAATCACTTTCCTGGAGCTTTGCTACCAGGGGGCAAACAATCTGGAAAGTCACAGGCAATAGTGAATCAGAACAGCTCTCTTTTGCCGCTACCCATGCCTCGGCTGGCGATACCGTGCACTTTTCTGCCGGGCTTCACCAATTGCCCCGGGGCCAGTGGCTCCCTGATCGTGCTCCGCTTTTCATCAAGGGCGAGGGAATGGGGCGAACTTTTCTGCGCACTTCACAAGGAAGTGACCATTCTGCGTATCTTTTTAATCTTTTCAAGGGTGAATATGAGATCTCGGATCTAACCTATGAAGGCAACGAAGGGGGACTTTTTTTTGCTCAGCCAGGTAGCAGCGTAAACCTCAGAAGGGTTGAAATTAAACATGCGCCTTTCGGCGCCATTTATCTGACTCAGGGCAGTTCTATGCGCATCAGTGAAAGTCGTTTTGTAGACATAGGCACCCCTGATCACTGGTCCTTTTGCTTTTCCAGATCGAAGGAGCGCTGGCCTGCGGCACGCGTCATCCTTGAAAAAAACAACTACTTCGAAAAGATCCACAAAGATGTCGCGGCATGTGGTGCTGGCTTTGAAAGTGACACATCGCGAGTATGGGAAGCCTCTCCCCATGGGGACATTTCAGGTGGCGTGATGTCTCTGGATGACCTTTTACGCATTGTTCCTGAAAATGAAACCATTGAGCTAAAAAAAGGAGAGTATCATATCCAGGATCGCATATGGATTACCCGAAACCTGCGTCTCAAAGGCGATTCCGCCATGCCAGCAATCAAAGTGGAAACCGGTGAAAAATATGCGTTTAACGTTAAAGAGCATGTGAGCATGCATATAAGCGGTATTCATCTGCTGGGAGGAGTAAATTTTCTCTACCTTCGCCCCCGGAGCCAGGCAGTATTTTCCGATTCGGTTGTGGAGTCAGAGGGAAAGGGCTATTTTTCTGTAATAGAGGAGGGCGGAAGTCTGGAGTTGAGAAGAGTCGACTTTCGAAAGTATGGATCGCCTTTTTTTGCATACCTCAGAAACAAGAAGCCTTCTCCAAAATTGCTGGTGGGGGAAGGTGTGAGTTTTTCTGAAGTTAAACCTCGCAACGCTGGTCGGGGAATCATTGAAGGTTTTCCGGATTGAAGCCCTTTTCCGCCTTTCTCACCTCAAATTTGTTGACCTGCGTTGAGTGCGTAATATAATGCATGACAGTAAATACTGCTTCAGGAGGAAATTCATGCTGCGAACTACAGGTTGCATCTTTTCGGGATTCTTTGTTCTTGTCTTTATGTTGCCGGGGGCTGCCTTTGCCGAGGGGATGCGGCTGGGTGACGCTCAATTTGCAAAGCAATTGTGCGATTCATGGAATGAGAGTAAACTCCCCGTAATTCTGGGCAGGAAAGGAAGTGGAGGCAATGGGTGGATTGACACAGTGACTTCACGGAACGTTCCTGTGCAACAACCCGCCGGGTATCAGAAGATCGTATCGGGCAGAGCGGATTGTGAACCTGCCTGGCCCAGGTTCGAACTGGTCATTGAAAAACAGAGCGATGGAAGGGCACTCTGCACGTCAGCCGGTTTGTATGACGGAGAAAAGGTAACCTGGCAGTTTTTACCTGATACCGCAGGCTGGTTCAGTTATGCGAGGAGTTTCGGGTATGGGGCTTTCATTACCCTCTGGTCCAACGGCATGATCGGCGATTTTTTTACTGCGAAATCCAATCAGGATAATTTTCAAATCTTTTTTCAGCTGGCCGGGAAGCTTGCTCTAAAAAGCGACTATAAGAGCGGCTGTAGTGATATGGACCTGGAAGATGTAGAGGATGCCCGCAATGACTTGCTGGTTCAGTAGCCGACTCTTGTTCATTTCTGTCATTCTGTGAAGAAAGTGTATATACGACCGACAAGGGAGTGTCGGTTGTAGTCCATAGGAGCGGTGCCGGGAAAAAAAAGGGCCATTCTTGCTATGTAAACTACAATGATCAAAGCAAGGAGTCCAATCATTACAGGCTCTTTGAATAAAACATTCAGCCGACTCCTGCCTGTCACAAGCTGCCACAGGTATGCCGCTCCAAAAAGCAGGACTATGATGAGCAGTGGATGAAAGAAAAAAGAGCTCTTGAAGTCCAGATGGAGCAGCGCGTCGAAAGCTCTGCTCATTCCACAGCCCGGACATGGTAATCCGGTTACAGCCTTGAAGTAGCAGACGCTACCGGTGGTGTAGTAGTAGATGGCGCTGATGATTGCCATCAGCGCCAGAAGGTAGAGTTTCTGCTTTTTATGCATTCCAGACTTTGTTCATGTTGCTCTGCATAATGGCCATAGTAACGACAAACAGTCCCAATAGAGAGAGAATCAAGTAGAGTAAGGAATCGTCGGACGAAGCGATTCCTGCCTTTTTTTGCGCATCTTCCATTGCTTTGCCATACTTATAAGACCAGTAAATGATATATGGAAAGCAGACAATAGACAGCAAGAGATCAAGACCGGGATCCAGATCTTCTTTACCTGAATACGCCTTTAGTTCCGAACCAAATTTGTAGATCCAGACGATGGTATATATACCGCATGTAAGGACTGAGAAAATAATCACTGATGCAGGTGAACGAACCACTCCTTTCATTTGTCCCTCCGTAAGTTTTGTCGTTGTTGTTTATCCATAACCATCGGGCCGTTTCTTTCGATACCGTGAAACAGGATCAACCGGAGCGAAAAGGATTGAGGCAATCCGGTGATGGATGAAGTCTACTAGACATGGATGGTTACAAAAATACAACAAAAACATCATGAGCTTTTAAAATTTTCTTAAAGAAGCTGTGCTTATAGGGTAGTTCCATTTGCCTCTATTCTTGAGCCTTCGAATAGCTCTCTTCCCATCTCCCCCGGCCTGGAGCTACGCCGCCGGGGGACCGAGCCGGGCAAAAGCTGAGATGATCAAGCCTTTAAGGCGGCAAGAGCTTTTGCATAATCCGGTTCTTGAGTGATCTCGGGAACCTGCTCTGTATAAAGCACTTTCCCCGAAGCGTCCAATACCACCACTGCCCTTGAGAAAATGCCTGCAAGAGGGCCGGTTGCGATGCGTACTCCGTAATCTTCCCCGAATCCTCGTTTGTGCATCTCCGAAAGAGAGATGACTCTCTCCAGCCCTTCCGTAGTACAGAAGCGTTTGTGGGCAAAAGGAAGATCCATGCTAATGCAGAGAACCACTACTCCATCTACATTCTGAGCCTCCTGGTTGAAGCGACGTACCGAAGCGGCGCATACCTCTGTATCCAGACTCGGAAAGATGTTCAAAACAACTTTTTTACCCGAAAAATTCGAAAGAGAGACATCTTTCAGATCTGTTGCGGTCAGTGAAAAATCGGGAGCCTGGGTACCGATTGCAGGCAACCGTCCCACAGTTTCGATAGGATTGCCTTTTAAAGTGATTTGTGCCATGTTTTCTCCTGATGAAATTTAAGTTAATCAGTATTCATGTGGCGGCGGCAACCACTTTTCTTACTTCATACTTTTTTTCACCTTTGTTGAACAATCTTGCCGAAGGTTTTTCCCACATTCGAATCCAGAAGAAGAAACCTGGGTAATTCCATAACGTTGTCTTTTCCTGTTGCACTATGAGGATCAATGGTGAAGGTGGCAATGTAACCTGTCGCTTTTGCCTTTGCAATCAGGTCATCGTCGTGAATCCCGAAGGGCCAGGCCAGCATGTCCACATGAATATCCAGCTCCTTCTCCAGTCTGGTTTTTGATTTTACAAGCTGAGTATGAACGAATTTTGCATAGGCTGCCGGAGTGGAGCGTCGCTTCTCTTTTTTAAAATTGGGATGCCAGTAGGTATGGCTCTGGATGTCAAAAAGGCCTGTCCGTTTTAACTC
>JBNLFC010000347.1:0-4183 GCA_050305335.1 Leptospirales bacterium | reverse complement strand
GTTATGGGTTTGCCAGAATGATGGTTGAAGAAAGGAGAGTTCTATGCTGGATTCATTGAAGAGTGCGATACTCGCTCATTCTCATACACCGGAATCTGAGCTGGAAAAACTTTCAGCTGTGGTTAAACCTATGGTTTTGAAAGCGCGGGAGAATTTCCTGCGAGCGGGGGAAGTTCCCGATCGATTTGCTTTCGTAAAAAGAGGCCTTCTTCGCTACTATTATCTGGACGAGAGTGGCAACGAGTTTACGAAAAATTTCTTTCAAGAAGGCTTCTTTTTGACATCCTACAGCGCCATGATTCAGAATCGCCCCTCACACTTTACGATTGAGGCGCTGGAAGAGTCCAGCATTGTTGTGATCTATTACAAAGATTGGATTCGGTTATATCATGGCCATGCCTGCTGGGCCTACTTTCTGGTTGCTATGCTGGAGCGAGCATTTTCCATCAAAGAGACCCGCGAGCGTGAATTCTTGCTTCTTGATGCGGAAGCAAGGTATCGTTCCTTTCTGGAGTCTTACCCGGGTCTGGAAAGTCGTATCAAGCAACACATGATTGCATCGTATCTGGGAATTACACCTGTCGCACTCAGTCGAATTCGAAAAAAAATGTCTCTCGTTAACCTGTGTTAATGATCCTGGGAGACTTTTCACTTATTCTCTTTTCATGGTAGCACCGGGAATCCCGGAAATGCCCACTGAAAACTCATCCCGGCACGATGAGTGATAAGGAGATATGTATGAAGTCTTATGGAAACACAATATTGATCACTGGAGGCAGTTCGGGAATAGGAAAAGAACTGGCACGTCAGTTCATGCAAATGGGAAATCGAGTGGTGATCTGCGGTCGTTCGGAAGTGCGATTGGTGGAAACACAAAAAGAGATACCGGGTATTGCTGTTTTCGCCTGCGATATTGCGGTGGAGAGCGAGAGGGAGAGAAAGTAGAAATACGAGTGGGGGCTGTGAAACTTCTTCATTTAATCTCACGTCTTTCTCCGTCCATGGCGTTTCGAATTGTAAATAATTTGAAGTAACCGTGGCGGATTTGTTTTGTATTCCTGCCTGTGAATGGGGGAGCTGTGGCCTCCCTGTTCATGCATTCGGGCAAACCATGGATGCCTAACTGCGCCTGCGATCCAGTCTCTGTTTGATGTGAGTCCAGAACTCCTGGGTATCAATCTCAGCATGAAGCAGGCTGCGCAGCAGGCGTTTTGTATCCATGGAAAAGATCTCCCAGTATCGATCTACCCAGTCAGGCATCTCTGATTTCAATTGCGCAGCCTCCTCTTCGCTCATCATGCGCAGGCTGTAGCGAACAAACTGATCGATCATGGATTCCACCGCTTCAGGTGGAAGAAGCTCTTCTTTTCCGGCATGAGTCTGACGGCTGTCCAGCCACTGGTTCAATAGAATCTGAAGATCGCGTTCCGGGATGTCTGGCATATTCTGGCGGATCAGGTCAGTTACCAGGCGACGGGCCATATCTTTCATATGCTGGCCGTCAGAGGAGAGGCCGAAGCGCTGGCTGATCTCCTGGCTCATATTGTGCGCCATCTCACGAAAATTCAGGTCATGGATTGATTTTGGTCCCTCAGCAGCACGTGCGTCCAGCGCTGCGCGGATCAGACTCAGCTCATCGTGTCTGGCCCGTTTTAGAATGAAGTTCACAATGCGCAGCAGTTCCGGATTATCTATGTCCATAACACTCTCCCGGTTTTTCCGGCAGTAAGCTTTCTCTTATTGTCGGCTGCAATGGCAAGGCCTTTCTCATTTTCTACATATGCGGACCCTGTTCGTAGAGAATAAAAAGCGAAAGCGTTACGCCTCCGGGGATTTGTACAGCTTGACTCTGTGAGGTCAATGATGATGAACGGAGCCTGTGTATGAGTTATTGTTATAGTTTTTATTTCGAAAAATTATTTTTCGTTATGTAACCTTTGTGATAGAATCAAGGAGTCGCGGTGAGCGTGTGAGGCAGCCCTGTTAGTGTCTATTGCGTACTGCAGGATGTCGGTGAGGGGGAAGTATGAAAATAGCAGTAATCGGTACAGGCGGAGTGGGCGGTTTTTTCGGTGGTAAACTTGTCCAGCTCATGAATCAAAAAGGTGGGTCAATGGAGGTCTACTTTGTTGCCAGAAAGGGACACTTGAAAGAGATCCAGGATAGGGGCCTGCTATTGAAAACGCAAGGGAATCCGGATTTTCTATGCATCCCTACACTGGCTACCGATCAGATTTCCGTGTTGCCTGATCTGGATCTGGTGCTGATTTGCGTGAAGTCCTACGATCTTGATGCAGTTCTTGATCAGCTTACACCAATGATCAACGCCCGGACAACAATTCTTCCGTTGCTGAACGGAGTTGATATCTATCAGCGCATTCGCAAAAAAATGAGCGGAGGGTATGTGCTACCGGCATGCGCCTATCTAGGAACCCATATACAGCAGAGTGGAGTGGTGGAACAAAAAGGGGGAAGCTGTACCATCTTTCTGGGAGCCGACCCCTCTTTCCCTGATCGCTCCTACGAGCCAATCACAACTTTGTTGCAAGCTGCCAGAATTCAATATGTCTGGCAGGAGGACCCCTTTGTGGAAATATGGAGAAAGTACATCTTTATAGCATCCTTCGGCATGGTCACTGCAGCAGAGCATTTGACCATAGGTGAGGCAATGGAGTCAGCGAACGCTGCGGCAAATATAAAAAAAATTATGCAAGAGATTGTTATTATCGCAGGCCGCACAGGAGTTTGCCTTCCCGAAGACATTGTTCAGATCTCTTTCGCAAAAGGGCACGAGTTCCCCCATGATACAAAGACTTCTTTTCAGAGGGACTATGAGTCTCCTGATAGAAAAGATGAGAGAGAACTCTACGGTCGCACAATTTTGCGGATGGCCCTGGAGTTCGGTGTGGAGGTTCCTGTAGTCCACTACTATTCGAAATCACTGGATAAGGGCAAAGGGTGAGTTTCTGATATAGCACCGGTAACCATTTATATGGATTTTTTTTATCGACGACCTGCCCGCCAGGTTATGCTATTTCCTTATGAATTCCGATTTCTGGATTTTAACGATTCCGGCTGTGCCTCTCACACTCACATTTCTTGCGGGTATCTCCACGGGCATCGGTAGCACCATCGCCCTTTTTGCCAAGAAGACCAATACCTGGCTTCTTGCAGCTGGCCTGGGTTTTTCAGCCGGAGTGATGATCTATATTTCCTTTGTGGATCTTTTCCCTGCTGCTTTGAGTGAGTTGCAGGCAAGTTACGGCAAGTCCATGGGGTATCTCCTCACGACACTCTCTTTTTTCGGCGGTGTGGCAATGATTATGCTTATTGACCGATTTGTTCCGGAAGTGCACAATCCGCATGAGGTGCATCGGGTAGAGGAGTTAAAAGAAGAAACACTGCAGCAGGAGAAAGATGACGGGCCGGAAATATTACGACAGTCGAAAGCTAACAACAGCGATGCTCGACTCTTACGTATGGGGCTTGTGACCGCCATAACCATTGCCATACACAACTTTCCGGAAGGGATGGCCACGTTCATATCAGCCCTCAAAGATCCGAAACTGGGGGCATCCATTGCCGTAGCCATTGCTATTCATAATATCCCCGAAGGTCTGGCAGTTGCGATCCCTGTTTACTACGCAACGTCCAGTCGGAAAAAAGCGTTTTTCTATTCCTTTGCCTCGGGATTATCGGAGCCGCTGGGGGCTTTGATAGGGTATGCGATTTTGCTTCCTTTTTTGAATGATACACTCTTTGGTATGATTTACGGAGTTATTGCCGGTATTATGGTGTACATTTCTCTGGATGAACTTCTACCAACGGCCGAGGAATACGGCCACCACCACGTTGCCATTGCAGGAGTTGTTCTGGGGATGCTGGTGATGGCTGTGAGTCTGGTATTGCTGGTCTAGCATTTCACACCATTTCTATGAAAAGTGGTGTCTGTGCTGAAACCAGTGCTGGTATAACAGTCTAAACAGCAACGATTCTTATGTGTACCCTACACATGAGAAAAAACAACCGGTTTACAATAGACTGCGCGTTTAGTTCATTATTTTATACCCAATTTTCAGGAGGTTTTTGCAGGAATGAAAAGTAAAAAACTATTAGCAGGAGTTGCCGTGGCTTTGCTGCTGCTGCTGTCGGGTACGCTATTTGCTGATAATCAGGGCAAGGT
>JBNLFC010000346.1:0-4189 GCA_050305335.1 Leptospirales bacterium | reverse complement strand
CTACTTCAGGATCGGTAAGTGCACTATAGAGCGGCAAAGAGACCATTCGCCTGAAAAGGTATTCCGAATTGGGGAAAAGGGAGGGATTGAGATCATAGGTTTTTTGATAGTAGGGATGGCGATGGAGCGGGATGAAATGAAGGCTTGTACCGATACCCTGTTTTAAAAGCTCTTTCATAAATACCATTCTGTGATTTTTCTTTTTTCCTTCCACGAGTATCGTGTACAGGTGATGGCTCTCCGCATCGCCCTTGCTTAACAGGGAGCCCGGCAGCCGAATTCCCGGGATGTTCTGCAGCTCTTTCTGGTAACGCAAGGCAATGTTCTTTCTTCTTTCCAGCATAGCCGCCGCTTTTTTGAGCTGCACTCTGCCCAGAGCTGCAGCGGGATCGCTCAGATTATACTTATAGCCAACCTCCATCACGCGATAGTTCCATCGCATTCCTGGAGTATTCGGGTATGCGATGCCATGCTGGCGAAGTCGAAGGAGTTGTCTGGCCACTTTCGAATCGCCGGTGGTGATCATTCCCCCCTCTCCGGTGGTGATATTCTTTGTGGCATAGAAGCTGAAAACCGCTTCGTTGTGATAGGAACCTACAGGCTTGCCGGCTGCGATTGTCTGAAAAGCATGGGCTGCATCCTCCACGACTGTGAGTCGATTTTCTCGGGCAACTTTTAAGAGACCTTTCATATCGCAGGCTCTTCCTGCAAGGTGCACGGGGATTATGGCACGTACACGAAGTCTGGTTTTTCTGTGGTACGGGATAGCGCTTTTAAACGTACATTCTCGTTCCAGAAATTGTTGGACCATCATGGGGGAGAGGAGGCCCTCTGAGTCCGTATCCAGAAGATGTGGCGTTGCACCTGCGTACAGGGCAGCTTCTGCGGTGGCTGTGAAAGTGGTTGTGGGAAGAAGCACCATGTCTCCCTTGCCCACACCTCTGACGATCAGCGCAAGATGAAGGCCTGCCGTGGCTGAGTTGACGGCAACGGCGTGGGTGGCGCCCACGGCCGATGCAAACTCCTGCTCAAAGGCGGCAGTCTGCGGCCCTGTGGTGAGCCAGCCCGAGCGCAGGGTGTGAGTGACAGCTTCTATCTCTTCATCTCCGATTTGAGGTTTGAAAAAGGGTATGAAATCGAATGCAGGTTTCATACTGAATCATCGGCAGGATGAGTTTAAAAGTGTGCCATCAAAGAGGAAAGGATTGCCTTCCTGAAGGCTGTAGAATGTGCTGAATTCATGGCCAGATACGCAATGTTGTTTATGAAGCTTTCTCGTTTCGGCGGAGCTCTGGCGATTATTGCTTTTCCGTTTTCCGTATCGCTGTCGCAACTGGGCCTTTTTTTTGCCATAGCGGGCTGGCTGGGCGGTGCCATTGTTTCCAGAACTCCACCGATGCTTTTTTTTCAAAATTTTTACAACGGAACAGCAAAGAATGCATTTGGGGCAATAGATCCACCGCCGGTCCCGGGAGGCGATAGACGAATTCCAGCTGCCTTTGCCTATGCTCTTGCCATTTATCTTTTCCTTTTGCTTTCACTTCTGATTCGATCGGCCCTTTCCAACGATTTTTTTCTCTTTTTTAAAAAGGGAATGGAGGATGAGGTTCGTGATGTGTTGCTTGTCACTGCAATGTTCTGGAGCTATCTCTATAGTGCCACGGAAGGGGGACGACGTGATCTCCATCGTTGGTGGAAGATCGCTCTTGTCATTATGATCGCCGGTGGGATTGTATCGGTATTCAGTATCTACCGTCTGGGTAGTATCCCTTATTTTTTATCCCACGGATGGGAAAGCGGAGCCGGTGGACGGTTGCAGCACTATCTTTTTACTTTAGGCCATTTAGGGTCCTTTCCTCTGCATATCTATCTCCCCATTGGATTGATGAATACCCATCTTACCTATGCAGCCCAGTTGGGCTCTGCCTATCCGTTTGTTTTTCTTGGAGTGGTTCTACCGTTTCTGCTGGAGCGTAACTATCGTTTGGATTGGAAAAGATGGGCTCTCTTTCTCACAGTGACGCTGATATTAATGCTCAACAACGGTCGCTCCGCATTGTTGGGCATCGGTTTTGCGACCCTGGCTGCATTGTACTACTATTTGCGAACAGCTTCCACACCGGTGCAATGGAAGCGACCCCTGGCTGCGATTCTGATGGTCTTTGTTGTCGGTACCGGCGGATACTTTGCATCACCTTCCGTGAGCAACAAAATGGAAAAGGTAGTGGGACCCATTCTGGGCAAGAGCAAAACCACCGATTTCCAGCGAATCTACCTCTGGCGGGCGTCTATCGACATCATTCGAGAGAATTTGCCCTTCGGTGTGGGTGCAGGCCATTTTGAAGATGCGGTGAATAAAAAAATTCTGGAGTACAGTGAACAAAGGCCTGATCTCTGGTTTTATTTTGGCATAATTCAAAGAGGACACTCCCACAACGACCTCTTGCATTTGCTGGCGATAGGTGGTTTACTTGCAGCTTTTTTTTACCTCCGTTTCTTTTTCTCTCTCATGCTGGCGCTTTTTGGAGGCGGTCATGAAGGAAGTCAGGATTGGTGGCGATGGGGAGCTCTTGTGATCTTTGCCGGCGGGCTTTTTCAGTGTTACTTCCTCGACGACGAAACTATGCTACCTTTCTGGATACTGGCTGGCATGGCTTTTCGCACAGAGTCCGATTCCCGTGGGCATGCTTCTGCTAGCAATTCGCCAGAAAGTTGAACTTTACGGCAGAAAAGCTGGATTGATCAATCACATGTACCTGAAAAAAAGGGAAGCAAGGCCCAGGAAGGTGAAAAACCCCAGCACGTCGGTGGCAGTGGTAACGAATATGCTGGATGCTATGGCTGGATCCACTTTAAGGCGCTTGAGAGTGAGAGGAATGATTGTCCCGGCAGCTGCGGCAACGATCATGTTGATGAGCAGAGCGCTACCGAGAACTGCGGAAAGAGCAAGGTTATGCGTTATTATATAGACAACCAGTATAGCAACCAGGCCCATACCGAGGCCGTTGAGCAAGCCCAGCATGGATTCGCGTCTTAATGCGAAAAAAAGGTCTTTGGGCGCGAGTTCGCCAAGAGCAATGTAGCGAATCACCACAGCCATGGTTTGACTGGCAGCGTTGCCTCCCATACCCGCCACAATTGGCATGAGGGCAGCGAGAAGAGCCATCTTGCCGATCACTCCTTGAAACAGGCTGACTACTGAAGCCGCCAGAAATGCGGTAGCAAGATTTACCGATAGCCAGATCACGCGGTGCAGGGACGCTTTCCAGAGGGTGGTGGTGAGATCCTCCTCACCGGAGACACCACCCATGCGGAGTATGTCTTCACTTGCTTCCTCTTCCACGACTTCCAGAATGTCATCGACCGTTATGCGACCCAGCATCACTCCGCGGTCATCGATTACGGGTAGAGTAATGAAGTCATACCGGGTAAAGAATCGGGCTGTCTCTTCCCTGTCCAGGTTTACCGGAATGGGAATGAGCTCCGTATTCATTATTTTCTTTACGCCGGAGCGAGGATTGGCCAGGATCAATCGACTCAATTCCAGATGGCCTTTGTAGCGTCCCTCTTCATCCAGCACAAAGATTGTGTGAATGTCTTCGGCTTCTTTTAAAATCCGTCGGAGAGTCTGGATGGATTTTTGTACGGTGTCTTTCTCGTTCACCGCTGCGAACTCTTTTGACATGAGCGCGCCGGCGGAATCTTCGGGATAACTCAGAAGCTCTGTAATGGTGATTCGATCAGGCAGGGGCATGCGAGAAAGAATCTCGCTGATGGTGTTTAAATCCATATCGCTGAGCAAATAGCGAGCATCATCGGAGTCCATTTCACGAATGATGAGCGCCAGTTCCGAAGGGCTCAGCGTCTTTAGAAGAAATCGAGCATTCTGGTGATCCAGTTCATTGAGCACCAGACCTTTGATTTCATGGTCAAGGAGGGAGAAGAGTCGCAGTTGGTGGGATTCTTCCTCCAGTTGATCGATCAGGTGGGCAATATCAGATTCGTGGAGGTCGGCCAGGCGCTGCTGGATCTCTTGATCGCTTCCAGATTCCAGCAATCGATTCGTCTCCTGAATCCATCCCGGCTCCTGATGGGGAAGGGTGACCGACCCTTCCTGGATGACCGGTTCTCCTATCTCGATTGTAGAATCCTCCATGGCCATAAGTCACCGGCTTCTCATCTTCTGGGG
>JBNLFC010000345.1:0-4200 GCA_050305335.1 Leptospirales bacterium | reverse complement strand
GACTCTGCCTCCAATGGTCTCGTGAGTTCGAATTTGCGCGTGCATCTGAAATAGTTCAACCCTTTCTTGCTCGATCCTTGCCCACTCTTCTTTCAGGAGCTTGCTTGCTTTTTCTTTCACGGCCCCGGAGGAATCCCCTGTCTTTGCTGTTTCACCATCTTCTATCTCCACAAATCGTTCCAGTCGAAAAGAGATCTCTGGTACTGGAGCATCGGGAAAGTTCCCGGTAAAAAGAGAGGGATGCTCTTTTGCAAAGCGAGATTGTGCATCTTTGAGCGTGAGCAGTTGCTCTTTCTGGTAAAGATGGTTTTCGCCCGGGAAGGGGTTGGCCTTCCTTTCTCTGTCGTAGATAAGGCGGTAGCGTTGTCCTTCTTTTATTAAAGGAAAAAGAAGAATTGCTCTATACTCTCTTTGCGGAGCGATGAGCATGTTCCGCCAGTGGTTGCCATAGGTGAAAAGAAGCATTCTATTTTTAATTTCGATGGTCTCTTTGCCAGAGGCTGTATTGCGACTGAAGCTGGTTTTATACCAGGATGGCACTGCGGGGAATGCCAGAAAGTCTGGACGCCCATCCAGACCGTAAGCGTAAGGAATTAGCGCGCTGGAAAAACCAGAGTAGGATTCAACATAGGTTGTGGGATCAATGGTAAAAATTTGTTCTCCGCTCTCTTCGGTTTGCAGCGCTAAACGAAAAGAGTCCAGCTTTACGGTTCTGGCGGAATAGTTTGAGTAGCGGATATAAACCGGCATTATACCAGCATCAATGCTGGCAGTGAAAGTCTGATCAGGGAAGTTCAAGGTATGGATTCTGGAGAGAAGGGAGGCCGGGTAAAAAACCAGAAGAAGGGAATAGTTGCCGGATTTCTGGAATACCAGAAGACGTTCTCCTGCTTTATCGATGGAGCAGAGAGTGGAAGCATCCTCGCCTGAGTTCTTCTGGCCAGGTATGGATTGTGGACATATACCAGCAGGCTCCCGGAAAACCGAGGAAAACTTGTCCCGATGGTAGCAGCTTGTGAGAACGGGCAAAACTGCCATGATCAGAGTTGGAAGCAGCAAATGGTATCGGGACTCAATTTGATTCAACATTACCGCCGGTGCAAGGATTGCTATTTTTCGGTTTTCAGGATTGCAAGGAAAGCTTCCTGAGGGATCTCCACATTGCCTATCTGTTTCATGCGCTTTTTTCCCTCTTTTTGCTTTTCAAGGAGCTTTCTCTTTCGACTGATATCACCGCCATAGCATTTTGCGATAACATTTTTTCGCAGGGCAGAAATGTTTTCTCTGGCGATTACTTTGGCTCCAATGGCGGCCTGGAGCGGTATTTGAAATTGATGCCGTGGAATCAAGTCCTTCAACCTATCGATAATGATACGTCCCCTCTCTTCTGCGCGCGATTTGTGGACTACCATTGCCAGGGCATCCACCGGTTCGCCGTTCACCAGGATGTCCACCTTCACAAGATTGGATTCGCGATACCCCTCCTCCTCATAATCCATGGAGGCATATCCACGGGAGACGCTCTTCAGGCGATCGTAAAACTCAAAGATCACTTCTGAAAGTGGCATGGAGTAGATCAGCTGAACTTTTCCGTCGTCCAGATAGAGCATATTCTGTTGCTCTCCCCGCTTCTCCTGCATCAGAGTAATCAGGGCGCCCAGAAAATCAGGTGGGGTAAGAACGTTAACCCGCACATAAGGTTCTTCCATGGATTCAATGTGGGCGGGGTTGGGCCACTCTCCCGGGTTTTCAATGATCCGATTTTCTCCGTCGGTCATTTTTACCGTGTAACGTACAGAAGGGGCAGAATTGATCAGGTCCAGCTGGAACTCTCTGCTCAGTCTTTCCTGGACAATCTCCAGGTGGAGGAGACCCAGATATCCCACACGATAGCCGAATCCCAGAGCCAGCGATGTCTCCGGTGTAAACACGAGGGCCGCGTCGTTCATCTTTAATTTCAAGAGAGCCTCTTTCAAAAGAGGATAATCCTCTCCGTTTATGGGAAAGAGACCGGAAAAAACCATGGGGTTGGCCTCTCGGTATCCAGGCAACGCTTCGGCAGCTGGCCGGGCGGACAGAGTGACCGTATCACCGACCCGTGTATCCTCTACGGTTTTAATGCCGGCAATTACATAGCCTACTTCGCCATTTCGCAGCTCGCTTCTGGGAACATTTTTTAATACCGAATAACCCAGTTCTGTGACAGTAAACTCTTTTCCGGTGCTCATCATCCGGATGGCATCTCCCTTTTTCAGGTTACCATCGAAAAGTCGAACTTTCATAATGGCGCCAGCATAGGAGTCGTAGTAGGCATCGTAGATCAAAGCTTTCAGGGGAGATTTTGCATCTCCTCCCGGAGGAGGAATGATCCGGGCAATGGCTTCCAGAACTGCAGCTACATTCTCGCCTGTTTTGGCGGAAACTGGAATAGCATGATCCCCATCCAGTCCCAGAGATTTTGTGATGAGACTTCGTGTTTTAGGGACATCAGCCGCAGGAAGGTCAATCTTATTGATGATCGGGATGATGGTAAGATCGGCCTCCATGGCCAGATAGAGATTGGCCAGAGTCTGGGCTTCCACTCCCTGAGTCGCGTCCACGATGAGGAGAACTCCCTCACACGCTGCCAGCGACCTGGACACCTCATACGTGAAGTCTACGTGACCTGGAGTATCAATGAGATTGAAAAGGTAGCTCTTGCCATCTTCCGGCGACAGGTACTGGAAGGAAACGGAGTTGGATTTGATTGTGATTCCTCGTTCCCGTTCAATATCCATAGTGTCGAGAATCTGCTCTTTTTTGGTGCGCTGATCTGTTACTTTGCCCAGCTCAAGCAACCGGTCTGCCAGGGTGGATTTGCCATGGTCAATGTGGGCTATAATGGAAAAGTTACGAATTCTTTCGGGTGGAATTTGCTGTGTCATAGTGTTAATGGGTAAAAAAAAGGGACCTTTCCAGGATATTTTTAGGGGGCCGGGAGGGGAAGCGAAATAGGGGTGGGTGGGGGCTCTTTCATTCCCGTAAAAAAGAGACTGCGTATGAGAGCGCTCCCCAGAGGGATCCTGCAGTGCCAAAGAGAATATCCCTTACATCCCCAACGCGCCAGGGAATGATCAACTGGAGCGACTCATCCATGGCTGCCACGCATAGTCCCAGCATGGTGGCCACAAGAATCCCTTCAAATCGTCTCTCCGAATTCTCTCTCATGATCATCCAGCCTAGAATTCCGAATTCCAGAAAATGAAATCGCTCTTCAGCAACGGGTAATAATGAAAAGAGAAAAAGGGCAGGGAGAAAGACTGCGGAGAAGAGCAAAACTCGATGGAGGCGTTTCAATTCGAAGAGGACCACCGGCAGAAACAGGATGCCGAACAAAAGCCAGATAAGGTAAGCGACATAGGAGTGACCCATGATTCTGACAACAAGAGTCAGAATCTGTCGCATGAAAAGGGCTGAAACAATAATCCATATGGACCAGGCGATGACGATGGGTGAAAGCTGAAAGTGAATATTTAGACTCTTTTCCATTACATCAAACGAAATATGGTTATCCACAGGATGGGAAGGATCGGGAGGATGAGTTTCTCAAGTGACGCTCATTATCATTCGCATCTTCCCCATCCTGTCCATGCCCTACCGATTTCCTGTTTCTATACGCTTACACCAAAGTCTCGTAACGCATCTTCCAGAGAGGTTTTTTCGTCTGTGGATGCTTTGCGTTTTCCAATGATAAGTGCAGCCTGAACTCCATATTCGCCAGCGGAGAATTTTTTTATGCGCGTGCCGGGAATGACTACGGATCTGGCGGGCACTCTGCCTCTGTACACCGCTTCTTCCTTGCCTGTGACATCGATGATGGAAGTAGAGGCCGTGATGGTTACATTGGCGCCGATTACTGCGCCCTCTTCAATGATGGCCCCTTCTACTATGATTGCACGTGATCCGATGAACGCTCCATCTTCAATGATGACCGGTCCTGCCTGCGGCGGTTCCAGTACACCGCCTATGCCTACGCCACCAGAGAGGTGAACTCCGCGTCCAATCTGAGCGCAGCTGCCCACTGTTGCCCAGGTATCAACCATGGTACCCTCATCAACATAAGCACCAATATTCACGTATGAAGGCATCATAATAACACCTTTTGAGATATAAGCACCGTAACGAGCCACAGCATGAGGAACCACCCTGATACCTAGCTCC
>JBNLFC010000344.1:0-4205 GCA_050305335.1 Leptospirales bacterium | reverse complement strand
TGAAGAAGTTTTTGTAAACATCAACGCGAATCGCCCACCTCCAAACGTCATGCGAATTATATAAAAACATTATATAGTAGAGAATTTCAACTAACGAAAGGCTTCGCTCAAATCTCTGATCCCCGAATCATTCATTTTTAATTTTCAAGAAAAACCAATCTATACCTTAGACACTAGTTTCCCACAAAAAAAACGTAAAAAAAATCCGAATCGCGCGAGACGAAAGTGAATTCCTGTTGACTAATTAAATTGGACGGCCAGGGGATAAAGTGTGATGTACAATTCAGGAGAAACATTCCGAAGAAGGAGTGATCACTCTTCGCATGGAAATACGAAAGCTTATCGCATCATCACGGCTCCGAAGGACGGAGCTGTTGCATCTCTTCGCACCCTTTCACTGCCATACAGTTATACAATATTGCAAAGTGGTATTTCCATCCTTTTTCCATTCCTGTTACTCCTTGTAATCCTCCTCATACACGCGAGACCCATCCACAGCGAAACCAGCGGAACAGTGAAACTGGAACTCTCCTGGGGAGCAGTAGCCAATGCCCACGGCTACATCATTGAAGTACAACGGGAAGATTTGCGAGAGACTCAGAGTCATCGCACAAAACTCAATCGAGTGAGTCTGGACCTTATGCCTGGAAGCTACCAGATTCGCCTGGCATCGTTGAATAAATTCAGCAAACCTGAAGCATACACACCCTGGAAAGCCATCACCATCACGGGCAAAACGAAAGTCCAAAAAGTGGAGCAGTTAGAGAAGGCCGAAGATGCGCCTCCACCTCCAGATGACTCACCATCCGTTTTCCAACCGAAGGCGCTGGTCCCAGGATTACCAGGCATACTCAAAGGCGAAGTGCGGGGATATATATGGGCCTCGACAGCAGTTCTATCCACCGGAGTTTTTGTAAAAGAGGTTCAACGAGGAAATACCATTGCCCATGATGACTGGAATGATCCAACGTTTCTCTCTATGGTTTCCGTTGGCCAGCCGCTGGCTGCACTCTTCTACTGGCGCCAGCGAAGGGAGGACCAGCACGCCAGGTATGACCAATCCATTCAGCGCCAGGCAGCTCTGGGTGTTCTGATGATAGGGGGGTACATCTATCACTACTATGACTCTTTCCAGCGGGTCAAGGCTGATTATAAAAAAAGCAAAAGTTCTGTAGCACCCACTGCCATGATTCAGTGGCAGGCAACGCCTACTCTGGAGCCTTCTGGACGATGGGGAGTTGCGGTAGCTATCGCGGTTCGCTTTTAATTTTCCAGGGAGGTAAAGATCGTATGAAAACAGATAAACTTAAAAAAATCCTCCTTTTTCTGAGCTGGATCCCCTTTGTATTGGCCTGCTCCGATCCATTTCCCGAAGGCAATGGATTCGACAGGATGATTCTGATTCGCCTGATTCCTCTCCCCACTTCTTCAGTAGCAGTGACCAGTGATACAGATACCGACTACGACACCTTTGCAGGAACAGTGACCATCACCCCACCGGAAGATGACGATTGGATTCATAGCTATGGGGTGTATTTTGGGACCAGTGCCAACAACCCGGGCAGTCTTTTTACCACAGTCAATGCCACTGGCGGTGTGCTTACAGTGGACATTCCCGCAGGCACCACCTTCCCCCATGGAAGCAGCTACATTGTTGTAGTTTCACAAAACGCTCTGGGAAACCAATCCTACGTTCATGGCTCCGCTGCCTTCACGGATTTAAGGCAATATAGGATATTTGTTTCGAACAGCACTACGAATGGAAATATTGCAGCTCTTGGTACAGGCAACTGGATGGAGAATGCTGACGCCTTATGCGATGCCGATTTTAACAAACCCGTAGCGCCTACCAATGCTGCCAATGCCAGCTATGCAGCCATGCTTGTGGACGGAAATCTTCGTGTGGCCTGTACAAGTGCTAACTGCTCTACTGGGACATCGGGACAGAAGAACTGGGTGTTGAAGGATAATACTGAGTATCTGCTAAGTCCTGGTTCATTGCCCTTATTTATCACAGACAGTCATGCTATCTTCAACTTCAGTGGAGGTAATATGACTAACCCATTTGATACAGGCGGATCCGCATGGTTTACAGGACTACTGGGAGATTGGACACCAGTAACCTTACCCATCGACGGAAACTGCTCACAATGGGGAAGTACCACTGGCAACGGACAATATGGGAATATAAATCAAGTAGATAGTAACGCGATATACACCAGCCTTGGCGGAATCATATGCTCCAGCAGCAACCGAATTCTCTGCGTCCAGCAGTGAGAGAGGGGATAGCAAAGTGCTGGGCTTTCAAAGTAGTGCACTGCTTTAGCCCTTTTCCCTTGTACGTTAATGTAGATTAAAAATATAGGCTGCGCCGGAACCAGGGGCAGTTTCGTCATCAGCAATAGACCCATTGTCTACGTTATCGATTCCTCTAAAACTGTTAAGATCGCCCCTTGCTGCGACAATGGTTTGGTTCTCGCTGAGAGATACACTGAAGCCAAAAAGGCCTCCGCCATGGGAGGCCTTGAGATAGGCATCCTGAATCCAATCTCCTGTGGTGGGATCCCTTTTAAATATATAAGCGGCTCCAGAATTGGTGGTTCCGTCATCATCATCGGCTATAATTGCATTGTCTACGTTATTGATACTCCGAGAACTGTTAGCTTCAGATGGAGCCCCTACAATGGCAAAGTCTCCATTGATGGAAAGAGTGTGCCAGCCTAACCCATCCCCGGTTCCGGCATTGGACGCCTTGAGATAGGCATCCTGGATCCAGTCTCCTGTGACGGGATCTCTCTTAAATATATAGGCTGCCCCAGAATTCTCCGCAGTGCCCGCATCAGCACTCGAAGCATTGTCTGCGTTGTTGATGCTTGTGGAGCTGTTATCTTCCCCCCGTGCCCCTACAATGGCATAGTCTCCATTGATTGCAACTCCACGGCCAAACTCATCCTTGGCTCCGGCATTGGACGCCTTGAGATAGGCGTCTTGAATCCACTCTCCTGTGGAGGGATCCCTTTTAAATATATAAGCGGCTCCAGAATGATAGGCCGTTCCTTCATCAGTGATCACAGCATTATCCGAATTGTGGATAGTTGTGGCGCTGTTGCTCTCGTTTGGTGCGCCCACAACGGCATAATCTCCACTGATGGATACACCCCAGCCAAAACCACCCCCGAAATTGGAGGGCTTGAGGTATGCGTCTTGAATCCAATCCCCGGTGGCGGGGTCCCTTTTGAAAACATAGGCTGCTCCAAAACCGTTGGCACCTTCATCAGTTATAGATGCGTTATCAATATTGTTGATGCTTGTGGCGCCATTTATTTCATACGGTGCCCCCACAATAGCATAATCTCCATCGATATCGACAGTGACGCCATATGAGTCACCGGCTCCCGTATTGGAGGCCTTGAGATACGCATCCTGGACCCAGGGACGGTCTGTGTCAGTGACTTCATCAATTGGGGCATCTCCTCCACCGCCTATGATCGAATATAGTATAAGCCCGCTCGGACTTTTCAGATCAAATGCATTGTGCAGATTGGAGACAAGACACCCCTGCCACAGGAAAGCTGCTGTGAGGAGAAGAATGAGTCTATGGAAGTGCTGGTGTTTCATGAATTTGCCTGCGGGCGTGTCAGATGCATGGAACTACGGTAAGAGAATTAAGGATTATGCGATGTGTCAAATGGGTTTTTGTCGCGGGGGGGGTCTTGATTGACGGTTTCGGTCAACGTTATGTCTCATCGACTTTCAAGGGAAGAACGCCCCACCCTGAATCTGGTCGGGAGGTGGTTTGAGGGCTGGCATTCGTGGCGAAATGACCATATACCATACGCAATATAAGCAGTCAAGAGTTTACCATGTTACAGATTATGTCACATTACACGGAAGCCTTCCGTAACACCATTTCCCCTTCGGATCGCAGCTTCCTTTCTACCTTTTCTAAGGAGGTCATCGGCTGGAGTGATGCACTCAATCAAGCATAGCTAAGGCGGCCTCTGGGTTCTGGAATTGCCCGACCTTTCTCTCTGGCTGTATCAATCCACTCCTGTATAATCACTTCTGCATTTTTTACAGCTTCCTGATATGTAGCGCCATCTGCCATGCAACCCGGAAGTTCAGGAACCTCAACCACATAAGCCTTATCGATTTTACTCCAGAAAATTACCATTTCATATTTAATATCATTCATCGATCATGTC
>JBNLFC010000343.1:0-4220 GCA_050305335.1 Leptospirales bacterium | reverse complement strand
TCCTTTTTTTACGGAGTCTGCTTTCCAACGGGACTACCGTCTATTCAAGAATCATAAGTTTTATGAGTTCAATCCACTGGTAAAATATGGCAATTATGATAGGTGGAATAAAAACACTCTTATGACCATTGAGTCCCGGCAAACGGCATTTCATGTAATCGCCTATTCTGTATATTCATCATATCGTGATGCGGCCGGTTATAATAAAGGTGAAACCTATAGTGATCTCATGGCTGCCCCCTTTCAATACGAGGCTATTTCCGATCCGTATGTATTCCTTCCCGCTTTGCTTGCTGGAGCCTTTACAGCCCTGGGTGCGGCAAACGGTCAGTTTCCTGTTACCGTGGTGGAGCCTGCATTGATGAACGATGGAAGCTTCGCAGCCTTGAGCACAGTTGCACTATTTAATTCGGGAGTCGGGGAGGAGCTTCTCTTTCGTGGATATCTGCACCACACTCTCAGTAATAAAATGGGACCCATACCCGGTGCTCTTATGTCCAGTGCTCTGTTTGCCGCTGCGCATTATATCCCCCAACCCAATCAGGATGCGGGGACCCTTCTGATGAGATTCGGTTCGGGAATGTATTTGGCTTACCTCCATCGTAAGCATGGATACAATTTACAAAGAGCCATTGCGGCCCATTTCTGGTTTGATCTATTTTATTTCGCTGTTTTTGCAGCCGCCACTTATCGCAAGGATCCAGATGTTTCGCGTAGCCGGAAAGAAATCATGCTTCAGCCGGTTTTCTATTCCATGAGCTTTTGAATATTTTCACTTGTGCGGGGGATCGCAGCAGCTTCGGATGAGAGAGAATTTGTCTCGTGGGAAGAGGGAATCTCAGTGGCTATCCTGTTTTTCAGTTCAGGGATATATTTTCTTCCCACAGGAAGAGTTGTATCCTCGGTATCGGAAAGCTTGACCACTGCAGAGTTTCCTCTTCCCGGATTTGAAAAGCGTATAATGAATTCCATGTTTACGAGATAGCTCTTGTGTAAACGAATAAATTGTCTACGGGGAAGCAATTTTTCCAGCACACCCACAGGAGTTCTGGTCCTCACCTCTTCCTCTAATGTGTGAATAACAGAATAGTTGCGGTGTGCTGAAATATACAGGATATCTCCATGAGGAATGATTCGGGTTTCTGATTTGCCGGATAGGTGAAGGCAATTCTGCAGCGGTTGATGGCTCGGTTCACCGAATTCCGGTGTCTCTGGTTCCAGATGCTTGCGCAAGGTTCTTCCCAGAAAAGTCCTGCGATCTGAAATAACAAGAGAGTAGATCAGTGCGAAGAGACCTACCTGCGGAACAAACTGGCGGAAAAAAAGAGTCAGCTCTGCTACACCCACTGGAATTCCAAAGAGAAGCGATTGCATGTAAGCCGTTGGGATTATAGCAACGGTCCCACCCGTAAAGGCTAATGGGTAACTGCGGATCAAAAGCCCGGCCATGGAAAGATGTTCCCTGTTATACCGATCCATGATCCAGAACGTTGGAATCGCCGCCCCAAAAGAGATAATCTGGAAAGAGAGAAGACTGCTCAAAAGAAGGAGATAAAAATCCTTTGCTTCTGCATTAAAATTGCCAGTAATCACGAACAGGGTCATTGCCATTAGCGCGTTTATGGCAAATAATTTCATATAACGATTCCAATGCCCTGGGAATTTTGCGATCATGATTCCTTTCCATTGTTGAGGCTTACCGTTCGTACGAAAGGTGCATTCGAAGCAGGGAATACCTGGAGTAAGCTTCTGGCTAGCGAAAATATGCTATCAATCTTGCATCGGGAAAAGAGTTGGCCTGCAGGACACTCATGTTGCAAATGGTTGAAAGTTTTGAAACTTCTCTCTAGCGGGGAGATGATCAAAATCGGGACTCAATGGATAGATTGATTCACCCTGGAAGGAGACACAATATGCCATCATCGCTTCCACTTCGTTATGGAGCCAACCCCCAGCAGGCGCCTGCCAGGGTTTATATGGAAGGTACCGGAGCACTTCCCATCACTGTTTTGAATGGATCGCCAGGTTACATCAATCTACTGGATGCTCTCAACTCCTGGCAACTGGTGAAGGAGCTCAAAGAGGCACTGGGACTTCCGGCTGCTGCGTCTTTCAAACATGTGAGCCCTGCCGGTGCCGCTGTGGCCATTCCCATGAGCGACGCTCTCAAGAAGGCGTGCTTCGTAGATGACCTGGATCTCTCTCCTCTAGCCACGGCGTATGCCCGGGCCAGAGGGGCCGACCGTCTTTGCTCCTTTGGTGACTTTATTGCATTATCCGACATTGTAGATGTCTCTACTGCGAGGCTCATTGGCCGTGAAGTGTCTGACGGAGTGATTGCGCCTGGATATGAGCCGGCGGCGCTGGAAATATTGAAAGGGAAAAAACAGGGCAAGTATTCGCTTGTTCAAATTGATCCTGGATATACTCCCTCCTCAGAGCAGGAGGTGCGGGAAGTGTTTGGAATCCGTTTTGAACAGCGGCGTCACGATCGCCCTGTCACAAACGCAGATTTCCAGAATATTGTAACTGAAAAAAGGGAGCTGAGCGAAGATGCAAAGCGCGATCTGATGGTTGCCTGGATTACTCTAAAATATACACAATCCAACTCCGTTTGCTTTGTAAAAGAGGGACAGGCTATCGGTGTGGGTGCAGGGCAGCAGTCCAGAGTGCATTGCGTTCGTCTGGCGGGCCAGAAGGCCGACCTCTGGTTTTTGCGCCAGCATCCGAATGTACTGAGCTTGCCATTTCGTCCGTCCATCAAAAGGCCTGAACGGGATAATGCTATCGATCAATACTTGCGAGAAGATGTAACACCCAATGAAAAAGCAGGTTGGAGCGAGATCTTCACTGAAATTCCCGCTCAGCTTTCCACGGAAGAAAGACAGCAATATCTTGCAGGGATGAAAGGTGTTACCCTCGGGTCAGATGCTTTTTTTCCATTTCGCGATAGCATTGATCGCGCTGCTGTAAGTGGCGTTCAATACGTGCTTGAGCCGGGCGGTTCCACCAGGGACGAAGATGTGATCCGGGCTGCCAATGAATACGGGATGACCATGATTTTTTCCGGCGTCAGGCTTTTTCATCATTGATGAGCGGTATTTTAAGATCGAAAAAGTTACGTCGAGTGATGTCTGGAGTGGATGGGAATCGAGTATTAATAGACTATTGCTCCATCGCCTGTTATTCCTGTATTACTTCCTCAATAAACCCGCCGCCCAGCACTGTCTCCCCCCTGTACAGGACCGCGGCCTGTCCCGGTGCAATGGCCACCATGGGCTCTTGAAATGTGATCAGATATGTCTTTTCGGCGGAAAGAGGTGTGATCCGGGCGTACGCCTTTGGATGAGTGTTACCTACTTTGACTTCCGCTTCCAGCGGAAATTGAACCGCCAGTAAGGAGTGGTAATCTTTAATTATAAATTTCTTTCGATAAAGAGTATCTTTTTTTCCCACAATCACTCGATTGCTGATGGGGTCCAGATCACAGACAAAGTAGATCCGTTGATGGCCCGGAAGTTCCAGACCTTTGCGCTGGCCAATTGTAAAATTCCAGATTCCGGTGTGAACTCCCATAAGATTGCCATCTCGATCTACGATCTCTCCAGGTTGCTCTTCAAACTGCAATAGATCACGATAATTACCAGAATAGAAACCCTTGCTTTCAGGTTTATCATGAACGGTAAGCCCCATTTCTCTGGCAATCTTACGCACCTCCTCTTTTCGCATGTTTCCCAGGGGAAATCGAAGCAATGGAAACAGATCCGGCAATAGCCTATGGAGAAAGTAGGATTGGTCTTTGCTTACATCAGCAGCTTCCTTCAGTGAAAAAATCCCGGTCTCAGGATCGGCATGGATTTGTGCATAGTGTCCCGTAGCGAATCGGTCAAATTCCAGCCCAAGATTCATACATTTTTCCAGGAGGCTGTGAAATTTGATCAGGCTATTGCATTTCAAGCATGGGATAGGAGTGCGCCCATTTCGATACTCCTCTCGATAGTATGAAACCACGGAACTTTGAAACTCGTTTTCCAGAAGAATTGTATGGTGTTCTATACCAAGAGAGCGGGCGGCATCTTCTCCGGCTTTAGAATTGGCTGAGGAGCCCGGACCAAAGCAGCCAGTTGGAGTAATGTCTTCATCGGTGCCAGGGTCCCTCAACAGCATGGTCACACCCACTACCGAATGCCCCTCCCGCAGAAGGATAGCTGCCGTCACCG
>JBNLFC010000342.1:0-4248 GCA_050305335.1 Leptospirales bacterium | reverse complement strand
CTGCGCACCGATACAGGGTGCAATGCCCTACTTATGCCTGGGTATTGATACCTTAACTACGAACTTTCTGAAACTGGCCGATATTCCGACATAAAGAGAAAAGAGGCCGATTGATTCTACCTCAATTCCAGATGCCGCAAACTGTGGTAGAATCAATCGGCGGTGATCCCCCCTCCCGTTAATGCGGCTGGTCTTTACAATGGAAACCATCGTCCAATAACATCCCAGATCGATTTGTGCGCAGAGCGATCAGTTTCGGCTCTCCTGGGCATGGGCAAAGGGAAAGCACTCAGACGATCACTCTGCCAGGCATGCCCTCCTGAAAGAATCTTTATTCCTCTGCCATACCGTTCCGTACGTTGTTCAAGTAGCAAACGATTACAATAGCAGCGTATAGCAGACGCGATCCTGGCAGTAAATATATTGCCGCAATCAAAAGTTTGATAGTGTGAATTAGACATTTTGCTCTGCAATCTCACCCGTGATTGCCAGCGTATCGTCCATAGCTATCGATGTTCCATAACTCTCTTTTGCAACCCTGGTGTTCAAAGTCAGACGATAGTATATATCAAAACGCTCCCGGTTAGCAAATGAGGGAAGAGTCTCTCTTCTTTTCTCTTCAAAAACTTTTCTAAAATCTGGATAGGTCTCACCGGTGCGGGGATTGCGAGAAGGAACAGTGCAGCGACGGCACGGATTGATGCCGAAAAAACGTACTCGTCCCAGTTGAAAATCTATTGCTTTGCCTCTGTCTGAGTAGAGTCGATCCTCGAAAAAGGGCTCCTCTGCATCGAGGATGAGGTTGGTGCGTAAACGAAGCTCCATTTCATGCTCGTCAATACCCGGAAACCATGCAGCTACACTTCGAATGGTGGCCGTGGTCACCAGCGTGGGACCGGAGGCTTCTGTATCGTCAGGGAATCCATTCTTTTCGTTTTTCTGCAGCCTCACCACTTTCCCAAAGTAATCCGAAAGAAACTCCTCCAGAGAGGTGCGATCCTCCTCCATATGAAAGCGTCCCCGTTGTCCGTTATCCTGTCCGAGGAGCTCCACCGAGCTCAGATCTTCTGAGTATGTAGCGCGAAGCTGAAAGATCTTCTCCTCACGCTTCCCGCTTAAAGCTCGACCACCATCATCCACCATGGCATAGGTGCGGTCATTCTGAAGTGCCCCTCCTTCCGTAATCCGGGCGGAAGGAACCAGTACACCATCCAGAGATTTTATGGGAAAAAGATAGATTCGAGAGAGCCGGATTTCCATTGCCATGATAGAACTCCTGAAATGAGGATAGCCTGAGCGTCATTTTCATGCTCACTCGATCATCCATCATTGTTTTTTTTCTGTTTCAAAGGGCCAGCGTGAAAATGCTCCCCAATTCATCATCCTTGTGTAACCCGCTTTTTCCAGTTTCTTTATTGCCATCTGCGCCCCGGGACTCAATACGCAGTACAGAATCAAATATCTATCCTTTGAAATTTCATCCAGCCTGTCCATGATGGTTTCTGTTGGATATGACTTCGCGGTGGGTATATGACCGGATTTGTACGATGATTCCGTGCGCAGGTCAATAATCCAGATATCGGGATCGGGTCTGGCAGTGATTTCCTTCAAGCCAGATGGAGAAAGATATCTCTTCAGTGGTTCCCCACCACTTGAAATGTATCCTGTCGCGCAGGATGATAAAAGCACGGTTGTCGCGATTATCAACGATTTTCGAATCAATTTAGCTATGACATTGGTTGCCTGTCTCATTCTATCCCTCTCAACAAAATTGACCCTTGTGGTCTGCTTTTCTTTTTATACCGCCCTTCGCTGGTTGTAAAGATACCAAAGTATTGGCAGAGATTTTCTTCCGGAATTTTTTTTGCTCTTTCCGGAGAGGAGGTGGATAGATTGATCCAGAATCGTGGGACGGATTTCATGCAAAACGATATACTTCTACTGACTGGTCCTTTCCTTTTACCGCAACTTTTCCCAGAGCTGTTGCAGGCGGAAAGGTGACAGAAGCCTTACTGCCTGTGGACTCACTACAATCGGGATTGTGAAAAATATCCTGATAAACCTGGCCTGAAACAAGAATTTGCGAACCAAAGCTTTTGTTCAGTTGCTCTACTCGCGAAGCCAGGTTCACCGAATCACCGATGATTGTGTACTCTTTGCGCTCGGATGATCCCACATTCCCTGTCACAGCATCTCCGGAATGGATTCCAATTCCGAATTCCAGTTCAGGGAATTTGCCTTGAGCCTTCTGTTTTTCAAGAGTTTCTTTAATTTCCAGAGAAGCTTTAACAGCGTTAGCCGAATCGTTTCCTGTGGTCAACGGATCTCCAAAAAATGCCATAAAACCGTCTCCCAGAAATTTGTTTATGACTCCATTATTTTTATTCACAACATCCACCACTATCTCAAAGATATTATTCAGATAGTTCACAACCTCTACAGGTGAGCGAGATTCACTGAAGTGAGTGAAGTTTCGTATGTCAAAAAAGAGGATGGCCAGATTGCGTACTTCGGAGCTGAGTTCTCTCTGCTGCAGAAGGCGATTCACGATTTCTGGCGATACATATTTGCCGAACATTTCTTTGACATAGTTGTGTTCTTCCACCTGGCTGATGGCTTCTTTTACCTGTTTGATAATCATCATGCTGACAAAAGCTGCTGCAAGCCCGGAAGAAAAAATCAGAAAAGCACGACCCATATAATGGGCAGGCACAACCAGAAATGTCATATATGTTTCCAGATTTCCGGTAATATGCAGAAGATAGAGAGAGATGGCAAGATACTCCAGAGCAGCCGCCAGTCCGGTCCACAGACTGATCAACCAGTTCAAGCGAAGGAGTGATAGGATGATAAAGAGGAAATATAAAAACATAGCCGGAGACTGAAGAGCGTAGGGGCCATCCATGATTAATGAGGTGGCGTAGATTCCTATTGTTGGAACAGTCACTTCCACCAGAGCATTTATAAACCTGGGTGAATCGGGAAGCAGCCTGTTTTTTCTGTAGAGGTGTCGCAAAAAAAGGGAAAGCAATCCTTCATAAAGTAACAGAAAACTCAAAATGCCTGCTGCATGCAGTATAAAATGGTGTGTTTTATCCGCATCAGGAAGCTGGATCAAGCCCACCCCATAGAGAGTGAGAAGAAATACCAGCACCCCCAGAGCAAATATGGCAAGCAGAAATGATCGGGCAATTTCGCCACGAACTGTAAACCGGGCAAATTCCCGATTAAATTGATTCAGCGTCTCACGTCGGTGAAAATGAAAAAAATGCTCTGACATAGGTCAGACTGAATAGATTGGAAAAAATTTGCAAGAAATGACCGGGAATCACTCAACTTTTAAGAGGTGTGGCAACACACAGCAAGTTATAAAACCCGCCCGTCTACTATTGCTTTTAAAAAAAACCGCATACGCTCATAGTGCGTTCCTTCCCAGTAGATTCGCTCACAATGCGGGCATTTGCGGAATTCATTGAAATACTGCTCCGTCAGGGGTTGCAGCTTCTCTCGTATTTCCTCTTTGCGCACCGATTTCAACGGGGCATTGCACCGGATGCAGAGCTGGAAAGGGCGAATGTTCTGAAAAAGATCGAAGTGCTCCAGAACTTCGCGCAGTTGTTGTTTCGGTTCCTGACTACGAACCCGGTAGCCATGGGTTACCACCTTCACTTTCAGTAAATGGACATTGCGAGTGAGGATGGTCCGGCCTTCTGCCACTGCAATTTCAATGATTGTATCATTCCTATAATCATTGTTGTACAAAGTGTCAAGGCCAGCCATTCGTAAATAGCCCGCAAGCTTTCCCAGGTGAACGTCCGCGATGAAAGTGGTTCTTCGCAATGGTCTGGAGCGAAGATGAGAGACACCGCTTATATTCAGTGTTTCAAAAACGGGATAAACAGAAACGCGATCCCCTTGCTTGAGGTGATAATGAAAATTGACTGATTTTCCGTTTATCAGGATTAAATCCACTTCCACATGAGGAATGCCGAGGGCTTCAATAGCATCCTTGATAGAGGGAGATCCTGTGAAGGAATATGGGAATTCTTGCTTCCTCTTATCAGGAGGAAGCAAATCGTTCAACTCCTCATAAAAACGAAAGGTGGCCAGGTTCCTTGCCATACTCTAATTTCTCAACGCGGAGTAATTTTATAAAGTATTTTTCCGCTCATACCCCAGCAAAATCTCTTTGCGAATTGTACCTGCCCGGTATCCACCGATGTGCAGCAAATTTCGTGCGCGATTCAC
>JBNLFC010000341.1:0-4277 GCA_050305335.1 Leptospirales bacterium | reverse complement strand
ATATTGGCCGGGTTTCAGAGCCATTCCAATCCATCCAAAAGACTCTTGCTGGGCAACGATGTTGATATCCCATCCAGGATCGATCATTGGACAATCCAGTACCCGGTCGCGACAGAGGATCTGGGTTGCCCCGGGCTTTGGATAAGCCCAGGCAGAGGGAGGAAAGAGGCATTGTTTTTCCACAGTGCCAACATGCATCAGTCGTCGAGCATTCACTTCGAATTCTCGATAGCGGGAGAGAATGGGATTGATGATCTCCTGATGGAAATATCCTTTAGCCGAGTTGTAAGCGATCATATAGACCAGTTCCTCGGCCATATGCTCATTTTCTGAGATTTTATGTATTATTGAAGAAATGTAACGGGTGATCTTCAATGTTTCGATCAATATGCTGATCAATGCTTCACTGCTTTCCGGGTTGGTGGCAGGGGTAACCTCTTCGCTATCTTCCGATACCGTCTCCAGAAGATGAGCGTCGTCGTCCAGATTTACGTTTTCCGGTAGCGTGTCCAGCGGCAGGTTGCCTACCTTCGGCAAAGAAGGTAGCACAGAGTGGTGAAGGACAGCAGTCACTACCTCCGAAGGCATTCGCAAACGCCCTGCCACCACTGAAGCTTTTCTTGCAAGTTGCTGGCACAGAACCTCATCATCGGGGTAATTCTTCCAGAGCGCACCTTCGGAAAAAGGGAGGTCCAGGGCCAGACCCGCAAGAATCGCATATCGGTTGATGAACTTGATTCGAAAGGATCTCTGGATCATAACTCCCAGAGAAAGCAGGGCCATATCGCACAGATGATGGAAGAAGGGGCGCTTTTCCCTCAATATTTTAAAAAGTGTGAGGGTCAAGGAGCGGTTTCCGATGAGCGCGGTGCGAAGGTAGTCTCGGTAACGGTGAGGCGTATTTTTATAAAGCTGGTTGATAAACTGATTTTCAGGGATGTCAAGTCGCTCCGCTATCTTTTTCCCTATGGATATACGCAAAGCTTTGACCAGATCATTGGTTAAAGATACTTTGAAACGTGGAAGGTATTGGCCTTCCAATTCTTCCAGCTTTCGGTATACACTATCTTTGAAGAAAAGACCCTCTTTGTAGAGAGCCTTTCCTCCTTTATCCATGACCGGCTCGCTGAGCTTCACCATCCCCCAGAGATCGAACTCCTTCATAAAGAGTCCAAAGTCCAGCAGTGTGAAAAAAGTGATGCCATCCGGCTCGATTTTCATTCCGGTGGGCGAGGACTGATTCGGCTCCAGAGCTATCGGATCCGGATCGCTTGAGGAGGATATGCTGATTACGTGAATTTGTTCAGAGGATTCGTTTATATCGTTGGGGGGTGAGCCAGGGCTTTCCCCGGAAGGTGAACTTCCCCTTTTTAACTGACCTGGTGTCGATGAGTTCCCCTGATCCAGGGATTCCTGAGGATTCCTGTCCTTCTCCATTGCATTATCAGACGAGAAGCGTCTACCTCATTGCTTGAATATATTGAATCTGTTTGACCGGTAAACCCCTTTTTCAAATCAAGTTCTATGGATAAAACATTTATAATCATTAAGCCAGATGCGGTGAAAAACCACCATACCGGCAAAATCATCGACCGAATTGAAAGTGAGGGATTTAAGATTCTGGGCATGCGACTGCTCCGCCTCTCTCAAAGCGATGCTGAGAAATTTTATGCTGTGCATAAAGAGCGCCCCTTCTATAGTGATCTCTGCAAGTTTATGACATCCGGTCCGGTTGTAGTTGCTGCGCTACAGGCACCCGGTGCCGTCCAGAAGTGGCGGGATTTGATTGGTGCCACAGATCCGGCTCAGGCTGCTCCAAATACTATTCGTAAACTCTACGCCGAAAGCAAGGAGGCCAATGCAGTGCATGGATCCGATTCCGATGAAAACGCAAAGGTTGAGATTGCTTTCTTTTTCAAAGACAGCGATCTGCTCCAGTGAAATGAAAGTAGCTGAACAGCTTTGAAAACTACCTGTTCAGCCAGCAGGGATGCAGAACTTGAATAAGAAATCCAGGCAAAAACCAGGATTTCAACAGTTGAAAATGTCCAGGGTAGGGCTTTTCCAACAATATCTCAGGGTGGACTTCTCGACTAGCAATGGATCTTTCTGGACTCATAAACCGATATGCGCAATGGACGGAACTCTTTTTGAATCAAAGGGTGATTCCGTTGATTCAAAAAGAGGGTGTACCGGAGGTTTGTGAGCCAGCCATCTATTCTCTGCAGGGAGGGGGGAAAAGGGTGCGGCCCATGCTGCTTTTGATGGCGGCCTCCCATTTCCCCGACGAAACACCATCTTTGCCAGAGAGCGGCAGCACTGTGGAGCGGGCTTTTTTTGGAGCCGCGGCAGTGGAGGTACTCCATACTTATTCTTTGATTCATGACGATCTTCCGGCCATGGACAATGATGATTTGCGTCGTGGCCGGCCATCTTGCCATAAAGCATTCAGTGATTGGGCAGCTATTCTGGCTGGCGACGCCTTAAATACCTTCTCCTTTCAGTTGCTTGTTCGCTGCATGAATCCGGGGGAGCCTGAAAAGGCTGTGAGACTTGTGGAGATTCTCTCCCGTGCAGGCGGGTTGAAAGGAATGGTATCGGGGCAGGCGCTGGATCTGGCAGCGGAGAAAGGGGGGGGAACAACACCGGTTGAAAATCCCCATAAATTGCTTGAGATGATTCATAGAAAAAAAACAGCAGCCATGATAGGCGCTTCCATGGAGATGGGGGCCCTCCTGGGTGGGCTACCGGAGACTCACCTCCATGCGAAGTATGGCGAAGAGCTGGGGCTTCTTTTTCAAATTACGGATGATATCCTGGATGTTACATCCAATTCAAAAACTCTTGGTAAGACCGTCGGCAAAGATGCCGCGAACAACAAGCTTACCTATCCTGCCCTCTACGGTCTCGAAGAGAGCCGAAAAAAAGCCTCACTTCTTGCCCACGAGCTGAGAGACCTGGCACTGGCACTACCTCTATTGTCCAGCTCCCATGAACACGATTTTCGTGAAATTTTCCTCCGGTTGCCTGATTACATACAGAGCCGGACCAGGTAACAAGAATACACCGAAGAACTATGGGCCAACCAACTCTCAGTGAATATCTGATAGAGATGGGTTATCTTCAAAAAGATGTGCGGCGTCTTTTGCTGCTCGGTCGGGTCAAAGTGAACGAGCACATTGCCAGACCCCCTTATCCCAGAATCGGCCCGGATGATGTTGTTGCTGTGGAAGAGGGTGGTGGAAGTTCCCTTCGCGGATATACCAAACTGCTAAAATCTCTGGAGCAATTGGACTGGAGCGTAGAAAATGCCATCTGCATTGACCTGGGGGCATCCCATGGCGGCTTTACAAGGCTCCTGCTGGAGAAAGGCGCACATCGTGTTTATGCTGTGGATGTAGCTTACGGCATCCTGGACTATGGGTTACGCAATGATCCCAGAGTCGTTGTTCTGGAACGGACCCACGTAAAAAACATCACCCTGCAGTGGTTGCTTCCAGAGGACCGGGATCCTCTGGCCCTGCTTTTTATTACATGTGATATCTCTTTTTTATCCATTAAAAACGTACTTCGGTGGGTTGCAGAAGCTTTGAGAAGCAGCTCCAGAAACGCCGGTGGCCTTTTTTTGATTAAACCCCAGTTTGAGTCCTCTCGAAGTACAGTGAAAGGCGTGATAAAGGACGAAAGTTTGCGCCAGAAAATTGTGAACGGAGTGATGGAAGAGGCTGAAAATCTCGGCTATATTGTAAAACAATGTGTGGAGTCTCCTCAGAGAGGATTTCGCGGCAATGTAGAGTTTTTTCTTTTATGGGAGTTACCTGCGAAAGATCATTGAGGCGGGGAATATTAGTCGGTTGACTGAATCTGGCTCCTGTACAATTAGTGTGGTGTAGAGGATGCAATGTATGACAGAACGCGCTCAAAAATTTATTGAATTAACAAGAAAAAGAACTCTGGCTATTCTGGAGGCAGTCAGTGACAGCATAACTCACGGGATTGCTTTCGGATTGAGTATTGCAGGGTTGGTGGTCATGCTGGTGAGCATAGGTGACACTGCGTCTGCCCTGGCTATCACAAGTGTGGTCATTTATGGCAGCACCATGATACTTCTTTATCTTGCTTCCACGTTGTATCACTCCGTGGGTGTAATTCCTTCCGTTCGCAGAATATTTAAAGTAATTGATCATTCCGCCATTTTCATCTTCATTGCTGGATCACACACACCCTTTGCCCTCTTATTGATTGGTGGAACTACGGGTTGGACCATCTTTGCCAAT
>JBNLFC010000340.1:0-4283 GCA_050305335.1 Leptospirales bacterium | reverse complement strand
CAATGTTGAGGTGATCGACGATAGCGGAGATGGAAAGTCTCTGGCGGGGGTTGCCGGCAAAATTAAGAACCTGGAGCGAGAAGCGCTTCTAGCGAAGATATGGTCCTACCGAGACTACTATCTGGTGGCGGGATATATCCTGGTCGCCCTGCTTGTCCTCCTCTTTTTGATCTGGCTGATCCGTCGAATGACAAGGGGGGATGTGCTGGAGGGGAAATTGCTCTACCGGGAAGAGGGAACTCCTCGTTCGGTGAACAATGAGTACAACCTGAATAAGTTGAAAAAAAGGCAGATGACGATAGGCTCCAGAACGGGTGTAAATTTGAAGATACGCGATCTTGGGGCCCCTGGTATTGTGACTCTGAAGGGTGGGAAGAAATCGGGAAATATGGGCGTGAGACCGGTGGGAGGCAATCGCTTCCTCGTGAATCTACTTGACCGTAATCGTCCCGGATGGACCATACTGAATGGTGACAAATTTAAAATAGGCAATTATATCTTTGAATATACCAATGCTCCGGAAAAACGAAAATAAACCATATAATGAATATAGAGGGTCCGATCGCCTGTTCAAAATCGACAGGGATACGTTGATCATTTACACGGGGAAGGAGAAAAACGACCTTCGCCCGTTTTTGCGTATAGGTGCGGGTTTGAATCCTCCGGCTGGACTCCTGGGAAACATTGAAAACGTTGTGTTACCAGAAGGCAATATGTGGAATGTCGGCCTTGAAGTGGAGTGGCTGGACGTTGCTCTGCACGAGAGTAAAGAACCGATTCACTATTACGGCGGAAAGGACCGCATTACCCAGATGAATGGCTATATCGGTGCTACGGCTGAGCACCCATCCGGGGAAGAGGAACAGGGGAAGCTGGAGCTGAGTCCCTATGAAGCACGAAGCGGCAGCTTCAATGTTCCGAAAGATCGTTCGTTGACCACATATCTTTATAATGATAATTTTCAGGTTACAGTGAACGGCTCTCGCGTTCTTGATTACGAATCTTTTCAGCGAACAACCTACAGCATCGATAAAGAGTATGAACTCTTTCAGAAAATTCTTCAACGTATGAAGCTTGTTCCGGAATCCGGCTACAGTTTCGTTTACAATGCGAAAGCTAGAGATCAAGCTCTTTCGCTTTACTGGAATGCCAATGGTGTGGGAGTATATATCAATCCACCCATGGATTATCACGGTTATCTTTTTCAAAACCGAAAAAACCCTGATAATCTGGGGGCAGTCATCGCCGCTTCTCCTTATGCGCCGGGTTTCGTGGAAGCTATTCGGCGTAAAGAGGTGTTGAAGGGCGATATTGCCATCTATTCTCCGGACCATGAACGTAACATGAATCTGAAAAAGATTTATGGCAAAGCGCAATTGACTATTCTGGATGATTCCCGCTCACTTCCTGCTGCAAGGGAACTCATGTTTTTTAAATCTAAAACAGGGTCCCATGCTGTTCTGACCTTGAAACTGGGAAAAACTTCAGGAGGGTCGGAAAACCAGGCTCAAATGCTTTTCCCCCTCAATGCAAATGCAAAACAGAGCAAAGCTTTTGATTATTTTAAAGGCCACCAGGATCTGGAATTTGGCGTGATCAATACAAAAGAAGATTGGGAGAATCTCACATCAGGGAGGCTGATTCTTCACTCTCCCGGGGAATTGCGTCCTTCTTCTTACGAAAATAGCCGCATGAAGCCCGGAGTTTTTCCTCTTGTCCATGACGCCCATTACCATCTGAAATCTGAAGACAATCCAAAGAACTATCTGGAACACTTCCGCGACCACTTGCGTGAAAGTGATCACCTGGATCTGTTGATGAAGCTGGTGGCTCTGTTTCTCGCCCAGGATTTGAAGGTGGAAGAGATCCTCAAAGTGTGTAGGGAAATTCGGAAACTGAAAGTTCCGGCAGACCTTCTGGTCCGCAATAATATTCATCAATTCCTGAGATTCATGAAATACACGACAGTGTACAGCAAAGGAATGGATGATAAAGAAAAGAAGGCATTCAATCACCTGACGGATCGTTATACCGTTGCAGGTTTGAAAAATCGTGAATGGATGGCTATGGCGGATCGAAACGTAGAGTTTCAGATCCTTTTCTTCCATGGCAAGGACACCTTTCTTCTGGCCAGAGAAGGATCTCCCCGCGGCATTCAGATAGAATTCCCGCCCGAAGCTGAAGAAGCCGGAATCAACGAAAAAGAGTACAAACAGTATCTCAAGAAAGTGGGCAAAGCCATTGATAAGCTGATGCCGGTGCCAGCGGGATTGACGCCTACCCTGGAATTGATGGAGCGCATTTTTCAGGAGAGGCTGAAGTATTTTCACGATCGGGAAAAACTTCAAGGATTACTGGATCAACTGGAATTTCCCCTGGAAGAAGAGACTGAGCCGACTGGCGGTTGGTTTACACGGCTCATGGAGAAATCATTCATTCCTGCCCCACTGCATGCTGCTGCCAGGAGGATGCTCATCTGGTTTGATGGAATCCAGATGCCATCCTGGATTTCGACCTTTTTTACAGGGGTGAGTGACTGGTCGAAGGATGCTTACGAAGCTGTTGCATCAAAAGTACCGTCCCTTGAAGGAAAGGGGCGAATGATATGGCTGATTCCCGCAGGACTTCTGATTCTCATTCTCCTGCTATTCTTCCTGATAGGAAGAGGATCGGGTAACGGGTCTGCCCCTTCTGAAAACGGAGCTGCTCCGACCTCTCAGAATGAGACATCCGGTCAGAAGGGATTCTGGGCCTCTCTTTTTAGTTTCGGGGATGGAGATAGTGAACCTGCGAATCTTTCCGGTATTTCGGAAAACGGAAGTTCGCCGGAAGAGATCGCAGCAACCCGGCTCGTAGCACCGGGTAAACTTCAGCAGGACGTTATGGTTCCCGGTGAGGATTCCGTTCCTGCCGTCATGTCAGAGGTTTTTTCCTATGCCGATGCGCTTGCAAGGCGAAACGGATTCTATGGACTGCGCAATGAACCCCGACCTGATTTACGGGATCCCAATCTTGTATTCCCTGGAGATAGTCTGACATTGCCCGATGGGCGACTGGTAAAAATTGAGCCAGGCGAAACAATCTGGAAAGTGGCGACCACCCAGTATAAAAAGGATTATGCTCGAATAGTTATATTGAGCAGACAGATTGCTGACCTTCATCTGGATCAGGAAAAAAAAAAGGATAACCGGACATACCAGGAAAAGGTGCTGATGATGCAGCGTCTGGCTGTTACACCGGGTATGTTAAAATTAGTGGAAGAGAGCCAGAAAGGCGAAGACTCAAATTAAGTCAGCTTGTTCATTCTAGAAAAATCCCCCCTATTGCAGCATATTCATAATATCATTTATGAATTCTCGATACTCCACGAGATACCGATAAAGTCGTTCGTGCTCCTGTCTCTGGAGCAGATTCATTACCAGAGATGAGAGATGGTTACGGATCTCAATATCTATAGATTTAGCATACGAGTCATCGTGAGCATGAAGGGAATGCCTTTCTCCTGAGGTTTGCTTCTCGTGTCCTGAGAGGAAATAATCCATGAGATGTGCGGTAATTCTCTGCCGGATCACTTCTTTGTCTATAGCGGGCTCCACTTCCTCCTGGACAGACTCTATTTCATCCAGTAAAGCGGGCAAAGTGGACCAATCCACCTGTGTGATGGTTTCACCGGGCTGTTTTTTTCTGCTTCCCCTGGTTCGTCCGGCATTGCCTCCAGAATGATGGGTAATCACGCCCGGGAGGGGACTGAGCATCTGTGCAGGGGATTTTTTCAGCCTTGCGGAATTCGCTGGCCGCTTTACCGACCTGCTTTTCTTCACCGTATTTTTTTTCCGACCCCGGGGGGGGGATTTCTTTCGGGTAACCGATGGCACCATCCGCATCCCCTTTCTGCTGGAGGAGATTTTTTTCCCCGGGCTCTTTCTGGTCGGGGTAGTTTTGGCTCTGGCCGACTTAGAGCCTGCTTTTTTGGCAACGGTCGTCTTCTTTTTGCGAGCTGTTTTTTTCATTCTCTATCCATATAAAATTCGGAAAAGATAATTGTTAAAAGGAGCAATTTTTAAATAATTAGACCTCGCTGGCGCACGAAATCCTGTATCTGCCCCCGGGGCACCCTGTGAACGTGGAAAAAAGGGACAGCGGCACATGACTGAGGCATGCATGGAACTATTGAAGAAAGAGAATGAGAGGCTTTATAAAGTTCTTGAGGTGAATGCCATTATCTCCTCCAGTTTGAACCTGACAGTCGTTCTGGATACTCTGATGGAAAAAGCCAAGGAGGT
>JBNLFC010000339.1:0-4338 GCA_050305335.1 Leptospirales bacterium | reverse complement strand
AGCACCAGGTCGGGTGTGCTCTCTCACCAGTCGACAGCGCCGCAACTCAGATGCGCCATGCTCATCCGCGGGGGTGAAATTTTTTATGTACCTCTTTGAGAGCACGCGACGCCATATGGGTATAGACCTGGGTAGTGGAGATATCGATGTGCCCCAGAAGCTCCTGCACACTTCGCAGGTCTGCATTGTTCTCTATCAAATGAGTCGCAAAACTGTGACGAAATGTGTGGGGAGTCACCGCCTTTACGATTCCTGTACGTGATATGTATTTCTTGAGCAAACGCCACACAGACTTACGGTTTAAGAATTCGCCTTTTTTGCTGATGAACATATAGTCGCTATAGCGATTCTTCAGAATCTCTTCCCGACCATGATCCAGATATTTCCGAATGATTTTTCCGGCAGTTTCACCGAAGGGAACCAGACGTTCTCGACCACCTTTGCCGCGAATGGTGAGAAACATATTTTCCATATCCACGTCTTCCAGTTTCAGATTGCACGCTTCCGATATGCGAAGGCCACTGGAGTAGAGCAGTTCAAACATGGTTTTATCTCTGAGCTCAAATGGATCATCTTCGCTGATGCTATTAAACAGCTCATTGATCTCATCCACGGTGAGAAAGTCTGGAAGTGTTCTTTTTACCTCGGGTGTCTGAACGCGATCTGCGGGATTGGCCTGGATTCTATTTTCATCCTTCAAGTATTTGTAGAACTGTCGCAATGCTGCAACAGCTCTGGCCAGCGACCGGCTGGATATTTTCTTCTTCCTCTGCTCTTTTAGAAAGCCGGAGATATCATCGGTCTGAACATCCAGAAAGTCTTTATTATGACGTGTTAGAAAAATATGAAACTTTTTCAAATCATAAGAATACGAAAAAATCGAATTTTCACTCAATCCCTTCTCTACAAGAAGGTAGTCCTGGAAATCCTTCAGGAGTTTTACCTGTGGCTGAGACAACTTACCACCCCTCTATATTTATTTGAGGCCGGGTCTTCGCTTTTTTTTGTGTTACCGGCTGGGTACATAATCGGCCCTAAATGTCCCATAATTTGATGAAAAAGGGGGAAGGACTGGAAAAAAGGATAAATTATTCCTATTTTCCGGTCCTTTTTTTTCTAAGGTTTCGCTCCAACCAGAACGACATTATGTCCCGGCTTCCGGAATGTATGGGGTGTATTTCCTGTCCGTTCCCATGATATGATTCTTCAACCAGTTTACCAGGAACTCCAGAAGGGATAACGAAAGATAGTGATCACCTGAAGCGTAAGCATCGCTCATCTTGTTTACAATATCAATGAACCCTTTATGCTCCCCTTTGTGAACATCCAGATCCGGATACTGATATTTTTCCATGAGTGCCTCTTCAGCCCGGAAATGGAAATTTGTATAATCGAGTAAATGCGCTATGACGTCACCCAGCACCACTCCTCTTTCCCTGGCTCCGCCCGGGCTCTCCATTGCATTCAACAGGTCGTTGATGCACTGAAAAAGGACTCGATGCTGCTCATCCATGAGCTCCACGCCAACGCTCAAACTTTCGTCCCAGATCAACTCTGGCATTTTACAGATCCCCCTTTCGTACAACTCTCCTGAATATGGAAATGAAAAACAGACGCTTCTTCAAGTAAAGAAACAAAGGGCACCACTGAAAGGTGGCTGTGCGGTCAAACCGGCGATGCTTTTGAGCTCTGTTTTCGAATGATTGGGTTGCCCGAGCACCAACCCCCCGTCCACTATGGCAAAAAACGAAGAGAGGCGGACAGTCTGCATGGCGAGAGATAAAAACGATCAAAAGAGTCGAATCGAAGATACACTGAAGGATATAGTGGCCCTTGCCAAACGACGGGGCTTTGTCTATCCCGGATCGGAAATCTATGGCGGCCTCTCCAACACATTTGACTACGGCCCATACGGAGTAGAGCTTCTCCGGAATTTGAAAAATCGTTGGTGGCAAGCGTTTGTATCCAATCGAGAAGACATTGTCGGTCTTGATAGCAGTATCATGTTGCATTCGAAAGTCTGGGAGGCAAGCGGCCACATTGGATCCTTTAACGATCCCCTGATTGATTGCAAAAAATGCCATGCCAGAATTCGCGTTGATCAGTTTCTGGAAGAGCATCTGGGGGCCTCCGCAGCTGCCAGCTCTTTACAGGAGATGGAGTCATTGCTGGAAAAGCACAAAGACCAACTCCTCTGCCCTACCTGCGGGGCAAAAGGGGAATTCACTCCTCCCCGACAATTTAACCTGATGTTTTCCACTCGCATGGGCTCCACCGCGCAGTCGGATATGGAAATCTATTTACGGCCAGAAACAGCCCAGGGCATTTTCATTAATTTTAAAAATATTCTCGATACCTGCCGTGTTCGGATCCCGTTCGGGATTGCCCAGATTGGCAAAAGCTTTCGAAACGAAATTGTGGCACGTCAGTTCATCTTTCGCACCCGCGAGTTTGAACAGATGGAGATGGAATTCTTCTGCAAACCTGGAACTCAGAAAGAGTGGTTCGAACACTGGGTATCTTTCTGCATGGACTGGCTTTTATCGCTGGGACTGAAAAAAGAGAGTCTCAAAATCCGAAACCACGATCCGGAAGAACTTTCGTTCTACTCCGAAGCCACAGCAGACATTGAGTTCCAATACCCCTTTGGCTGGGGAGAACTCTGGGGCATTGCTTCCCGTACTGACTATGATTTAAGCCGCCATGCAGAGCATTCCAGAAAGAATCTGGAATACATCGACCAGGAAAACAACGAACGTTACATTCCGTTCGTTGTGGAACCCGCACTGGGTTTGAACCGGCTCTTTCTGGCAATTCTGGCCGACGCCTATGATGTGGAAAATCCGGGAACGAAAGAACAAAGAGTTGTTTTGCACCTGCACCCCAGCATTGCACCAGTCAAGGTGGGCATCTTTCCTCTGCAGAAAAAAGATGGTCTGGCGGAAATTGCAAAAGAGATTCACACGAAATTAAGCAGACTCTTTCCAGTGGAATACGACGCTTCCGGCTCTATCGGTAAACGTTACTATCGTCAGGATGAGCTGGGAACTCCTTTTTGCGTAACGGTAGATTATCAGACCAAAGAGGACCAGACCGTCACTCTCCGGGAAAGAGATTCAACCGAACAGACCAGGGTAAAAATCGACCAACTGGCAGGAGTGCTCGCAGAAAAGCTGATATCTCAAGATTGATGAGATTCGTGGGTTTGTTGTATTTAACCCTTCAAAAACAACGCAGGAAAAGAAATTTCGGGGAATGGTGATTCATGCACATTTTTTGCGGATATTCTTTCGTTTTTTATACCTCTCCTGTGCATGAAAGAGCAACAATACGAAACGTGTATCCCATGGCCCTACTACGGCCGTTCGACTCTGCTGATACCGGAGGATTACTTTAATCGCTTCATTCGAAACAAAAGGATTGGCAGAATCGGTATTGTCTACTTTGTCCGTCAGTTGTTGAATGATCCGCAACGGGATTATAAGCTGAGTTTTTTGAACTCCAGAAAATGGAAGAAAAAGTATCAGGAGAAAGGGCAGCGTCTGGTCCGGGTTAATTTTTATCCGCATGAGGATGATTGGGCGCGGTTGTCGGTTTTGTCGAATGCGACTGGTTTTTCCCGGTGTTACATATTTGTTTACCTTATGCTGCTCTATCTGGGAGTTACACGTCTGGACGATGGAGGAACTCCTCCGACACTCAGAGAGGGAAAATGGAATCCAGTGACATTATGTTCCATAATACTTGATTCCAGGATGAGAAAACTCACCAGAAAACTACAAACATAGAACTCGCACACACCCCATCAAACCACAACCCCATCCCCATCTTCCGAACATGGTCGAACTACGCCTGTAGATCCCGGTACAACCCGGAGAATTCCAAAGATTTCTCATAACTCTCAAATATTCTTGCAATACCACCTCGCACCGCTACAGTGAGCTGATCAAAGGGAGCGGAAGAAATGAATCAAACAAAAAACACTATTGTCGACGGAATCAAAAGCAGCCTGATCAAAGGAACTGCATTTGGCCTGGCCTTTGCAAGCACCAGCCTCTTTGCAGCAGCGCTCTCCATGAATCTATTTGCACCAGGTGACGTGATCAGCTCGTCCAAAATCAACAAAAACTTCCTCATTGCCGCACCCGAAGGAGCGGTCATAGCCTTTTATCTGGAAGAGTGTCCCGATGGCTGGGCTCCTGCAGATGGAGAAAATGGGACGCCAGACCTTCGTGGCAGATTCATCCGTGGCCGCGATGATGTGGGAACCGGTGCAGGAGGCAATGATCCAGATGGGGTTCGCACACTGGGTGATGTGCAGGTGGATGCATTTCAAGG